>JAUZRV010000149.1 GCA_030950105.1 Rhodobacterales bacterium
GCCCTCGTAGATGTCGCCATTGGCATAGGTAACGCGGCCCTGTCCGTCGCGTTGGCCGCCGCTCAATGCGCCCTCGTAGACGTCGCCGTTGGGTTGGGTAAGCTTGCCGGTGCCATTGATCTGCCCGTCTTTCCACAGCCCGTCATAGACCAGACCATCGGGCATATGCAGCGTGCCCTGACCTTCGCGGGATCCGCGCACAATCGCGCCGTTATAAACCGCGCCATCGGGATAGGTGATTTTGCCGGTGCCTTCTTTGACGCCATTTACCCAATCGCCATCATAGGTATAGCCACCCGGCGATTGCATAACACCGCGCCCGTGGTGCATGGCATTGCGAAACCCGCCCTCGTAGCGCACGCCATTGGCATAGACCGCGACACCGGAGCCGACAATTTTACCGGCGAGCCAGTCACCTTCGTAGGTGCCGGCATCGGTAAAGGTGATTTTGCCAAAGCCTTCGGGTTTGCCTTTGACGAATTGCCCCTCGTAGACCGATCCGTTGGGGAAGCGCGCGACACCTTTGCCGCGAATTTCGCCGTCAACCCATGTGCCGGTGTATTCATATCCATTTGGCAGGCGATAGGTGCCAAGCCCGTGTTGCAGCCCCCCCCGAAAGGTGCCCTCGTAAACGCCGCCGTCATCATATTGTTTGGTGCGTGTGTTGCTGTCTTGTGCCTGGGCGGTGCCAAGGCTTGCCATCACAAATGCAGTGCCAAGCAGCAATGTTCGTATTGATGAAGTCATAATTTCAACGTCCCCGGTTCCAACCCATACTGAAATCTAGTGCACCGCTGGCCAACTGACAATGCGAATTTGCGAGACTTGCGTATTCTCGCGGGTGTGAAATTGTGTGATAGGTCTTTCGCTTGGGCGGGGTTCTGCTAAATCTGGGGCAGGACGTGACGGGATGATTGGATTTTCCCCACAGGAGCGAGCGATGAGTGATAAATTTCGACTGACTTTGGCACAGATGAACCCGACGGTGGGCGATATTGAACGCAACGCCGAAATGGTGCGCAAGGCGTGGTTCATGGGGCGGGTCGGGAAATCCGATATGGTGGCGATGCCCGAGATGTTTATCACCGGTTATAATACGCAGGACCTGGTGATGAAGCCGGCGTTTCATCGTGCGGCGATTGCGATGATTGAAACGCTGGCGGCGGAATTTTATGACGGGCCGGCGGTGGGTGTGGGCGGGCCGTATGTCGAGGATGGCAAGCTCTATAACGCGTATTATATCCTGAAGGGCGGCAAAATCACCGCGCGGGTGTTGAAACACCACCTGCCCAACGAGACGGTTTTTGACGAGGTGCGGATTTTTGATTCCGGTCCTTTGGGCGGGCCATATGCGGTGGGGGATATGCGCATTGGCACCCCGATTTGCGAAGATGCGTGGCACGAAGACGTGGCCGAGACCTTGGCGGAAACCGGCGCCGAAATCCTGTTGGTGCCCAATGGATCGCCGTATTTTCGTGACAAAATGGACGTGCGGTATAACCATATGGTGGCGCGGGTGGTCGAGACCGGCCTGCCGCTGGTCTATCTCAATATGGTGGGCGGGCAGGATGATCAGGTGTTTGACGGTGGCAGTTTTGTGCTCAATCCGCATGGCGGGTTGGCGGTGCAATTGCCGGTTTTTGACACTGAAATTGCCCATGTCGATTTTATCCGTGGGGATGATGGATGGCGCGCGGTGACCGGCACCAAGGCCGCGATTCCTGATTCGATGGAACAGGATTACCGCTGCATGGTCGAAGGATTGCGCGACTATATCGGCAAAACCGGATTTTCGTCGGTGGTTCTGGGGCTGTCGGGCGGGATTGACAGCGCGATTGTGGCGACGATTGCGGCGGATGCGTTGGGACCGGACAATGTGCGCTGTGTGATGTTGCCGTCTGAATTTACCTCGCAAGACTCGTTGGATGATGCCGAGGAAATCGCGCAAAACCTGCATTGTCGATATGATTTTGTGCCCATCAAAGAGGGGCGCAGCGCGATTTCCAACACACTTGCCCCGTTGTTCGAGGGCACCGAAGAAGGATTGACCGAGGAAAACATTCAGTCGCGATTGCGCGGTTTATTGTTGATGGCGCTGTCCAACAAATTTGGCGATATGTTGCTTACCACCGGCAACAAGAGCGAAGTCGCTGTGGGCTATGCCACGATTTATGGCGATATGGCAGGCGGATATAACCCGATCAAGGACATGTATAAGACCCGTGTTTTCGAGGTCTGCCGCTGGCGCAATGCCAATATTCGCGATTGGATGATGGGCCCCGAGGGCGTGGTGATCCCGCCGCGGGTGATCGACAAGCCGCCAACCGCCGAGTTGCGCGCCGATCAGAAAGACAGCGATAGCCTGCCGCCTTATGATGTTCTCGACGGGATATTGACCCTGCTGGTGGATGGCGATGCCTCGGTCGCCGATTGTGTGGCGGCGGGGTATGACCGCGACGTGGTCAAACGGGTCGAGCATCTGATTTACATCAGCGAATACAAACGGTTCCAGTCGGCGCCGGGACCGCGTTTGTCACCGCACGCATTTTGGTTGGATCGGCGCTATCCTATGGTCAACCGGTGGCGGGATGACGGATAAAGGGCGCGCGCGTTCCGTAAAGACAGAGATTGAGGCGGGGTTAACGGGGGCGGCGGCGTGAACGCCCATCCCGCCCGCCGCGCCGCGCGTTTTTCAACAGGGGTTTGCGGCTTGGCAATTCGGCAATCAGAGTGCTACCGGCGGCGGGGGTCATGCGGGACCAGCCGCTAATTTCATCCGTTGTGCGCAGGCATCCAATGCACAGTTTGGCATCGGGATGGATCACACAGATTTTGGTGCAGGGACTTTGGATTTCGTCGCGCTGCCAGATCTCGCTACCGTTAAAATCGTTCATGGTGTGGCCCTCAGCTGGAAGCGCGCAAATGTGCCAGACGATCCAGCACCCCTTGCAGGATATACGAGGCGGCGACGTGGTCGATCACCTCTGCGCGACGTTTTCGGGACGTATCCGCCTCTAATAACGCGCGTTCGGCGGCCACGGTGGACAGGCGTTCATCCCAATAGCCAATCGGCAGTTCGGTCAGCCGGGCAAGATTGCGGGCAAACGCACGGGTGGATTGGCAACGCGGCCCTTCCGAGCCATCCATGTTGAATGGCAGGCCAAGGATAATGCCGCCAATCGCGCGTTCGGTTATGATCTCTTGCAGGCGGGCGGCATCTACGCCGAATTTCTTGCGACGCACGGTTTCCAAAGGCGTCGCCACCGAAAGAATACCGTCCGAGACCGCGACACCGATGGTTTTGGTGCCCAGATCAAGACCGATCAGGGCGCGCATTGGCGGCAATGCAGCGGAAAAATCCGGTATGGTTTCATAAATCATCGGCGTTATTCGGCAAGACCGGCACGCAGGGCGGCACTTCTAATGGCGGCAAGAGCGTCGGAATTTCCGGCAAACACGGTTTTTGCTTCGCCCCAGATTGCGGTGGCGCGGTCGACCTCGCCCAACACACCCAAGGCCCCGATCAGGCGCGCCCATTCGGCAGGCGATCCGCCTTCGTCGGCAAGACGGGTTGAAAGTTGTTCCACCATGCCACGGATCATCTGTTGACGGTCCTGAGTATCCATTTCGGCGGCATTTGCGACGTCCTCGGCGCTTGGTCCGGTAAGGGCGTCGCCACCAAGGGCACCGCGGTTCGGGGTGCGGGACGGCGCGGGCAGGTCATAGTCAACACCGGCGCGAATCGACATATCGACGATCTGGGCGCGGATCGGGGCGATCCAGAGCGCATCGGCAGGACCCCGTTCAAGCAGGTCACGCCACATGCGGAACGTGGCATCGGGGCGGTCGTTCTGAAAGAACATCAGGCCCATATAATAAAGCGATGCACCATCTTCGGGATCCCGCGCAAGGGCGGCGCGCAACGCGGTTTCGGCCTCGGGAGAGACATAGCCGCCCGCCGCAAGGATCAACATATTGGCGTATTCGGCGTAATCGCGGCCGGTCGCCGCGTCGCCTTTGATCTTGAGAACTTGTTCCTGTGCGGCATAGGCGGCCTTGTAATTGCCCATCGTCATCTCGTTGCTGGCGAGCAATTGATGGCCCTGAAGATCATCGGGACGCGTAGCAACAGCCGTGCGCAGCCGGTTCATCAGATCGAGAAATTCTTCGCTGGGTTGTTCAAGCACCGGACGCGGCGGCAATTGTGATTCCACAGTTTCCTGAGACGGGCGGTTTTTATGGGCCTCGGTCGAGGCGGCAATGCGGTCTTTGAGGGCAAGATCGGGATATCCGGGCGCGCCGAGCGTATTATAGAGCAAAAGCGCGCCGCCGATCAGGGAAATTACAGTGATCGCAGCCATGACCAAGGCCGCACCACGTGGTTGCGCGGTGCCGTCATTCCCCGCAGCCAATTCCGCATCCGCCGTCAGAACACGACGTGATATTTCGGCTTTGGCGCGCTGCCCGTCTTCTGCGGAAATCACCCCGCGTGCCAGATCCTTTTCAACTTCCTTGAGTTGATCACGATAAACCCGCAAATCATATGCTGCCGGATTTTCGCCCGAATTGCGCCCGCGTATCAAAGCAACAGCGAGCAATACCGATACAACGGCGGCGGTAAGGGCGATGATAATCCAGAATGTCACGGTTTTTCCTGTCGTCTTTGAAACGGGCTTGTCGTCTGTGTTCCGATCCCATGTATAGGCGCGCGGTCCCTATAAAAAGGTCAAATCGACGAGATGCCACCGGATGTCGCAACTATTATCAAATATGACGCTTGGAAACGGGGGGCGCGCGGCGGTTGGGGGCAAAGATCGGGGCGAGATTCCCGAACACTGCGGATAGGACCTATAAAGCCAATGAAACGATATTCTGTCTTTGCCATTGCGCGGGAAGCGGCGCGCTATCATTCGGGTTGGTCGCGGGCGTGGAAGTCGCCGGTGCCCCAAAAAAAATATGATGTGGTGATCATCGGGGCCGGTGGCCATGGTTTGGCGACCGCGTTTTACCTTGGCAAGAATTTCGGCATCACCAATGTGGCGATTATCGAAAAAGGCTGGCTTGGCGGGGGCAATACCGGACGTAATACCACGATTATCCGCAGTAATTATTTGCAAGATCCGTCGGCGGCGATCTATGAAAAGGCGCGCTCGCTTTATGAAACCATGTCGCAGGACCTTAATTACAACGTGATGTTTTCCCCGCGTGGCGTAATGATGCTCGCGCAGACCGAACACGAGGTGCGCGGCTATAAACGCACCGCACACGCCAATGCGTTGCAAGGGGTGTCGACCGAATTTATCTCGGCGGATCGGGTCAAGGAACTCGCCCCGATTATCAATATTTCCGGCCCGCGTTATCCGGTTCTCGGCGCTCTGTGGCAGGAACGCGGCGGCACCGCGCGCCATGATGCGGTGGCATGGGGCTATGCGCGGGCGTGTTCCGACATGGGCATGGATATATTGCAGAAATGCGAAGTGACCGGCGTGCGATCGATTGGTGGCAAGGTCGTCGGCGTTGATACCACCAAGGGCGCGATTGATTGTGAAAAACTCGCCATTGTGGTGGCGGGGAATTCTGGCGATATCGCGCGCATGGCCGGGTTTCGGTTGCCGATGGAGAGCGTGGCCTTGCAGGCATTGGTGTCGGAACCGATCAAACCGGCGCTTGATGTGGTGGTGATGGCCAACACGGTGCACGGCTATATGTCGCAATCCGACAAGGGCGAAATGGTGATTGGTGGCGGCACCGACGCCTATAACAACTACACCCAACGCGGCGGTTTCCACCATATCGAAGAAACCGTGCGCGCGCTTGTTGAAACATTCCCGATGATTTCACGGCTTAAAATGCTGCGCCAATGGGGCGGGATTGTTGATGTGACCGGCGATCGCTCACCGATTATCGGCACCACGCCATTGGGCAATTGTTTCATCAATTGCGGCTGGGGCACCGGAGGTTTCAAATCCATCCCCGGCGGCGGTTGGGCCACCGCAGAACTCATTGCCAAAGGCACACCAGGGCCACTCTGCGCCGAATTTGGTTTGAACCGTTTCACCGAAGGCCGCTTTATCGACGAAAGCGTCGCGGCGGGGGTGGCGCACTGATGGATAGTACGACTACTAATAAGCTGCATAATCAGTTTACCGCCACCCTCAAGGATATGGCTTCGCGCGCTAAGTCCGAAGCGACCTATAGTGCAACGCGTTTTCTACAGATGCTTGGTGAAAAAGGCGGAGTTGAAACTGCAAAGCACTTGCTCAGTCTACCAACTCCATCTGATGGTTTTACAAATATGGTTCTCGCCGAACGAATTGACTTAACCCTTGAGTGGGTTGTGCAAGATGACCCGTGGAAAACGTTGTTCACAGATGCAGAACTAAAAGTTGCGCGCGGTCGCACCGGATCTAGAGGGAAATCAAAATGCTCATCCTAGAATGTCCCTATTGCGGCGTTACCGCCGAAGAAACCGAATTTCACGGCGGTGGCGAGGCACACCTCACGCGCCACGGGCCTGACTCCTCTGAACAGGATTTCGAGGACTACCTGTTCCAGCGCGAAAACCCCAAAGGCGTGCATTTTGAACGCTGGCGGCATGTGAATGGCTGCGGAAAGTGGCTGCACGCGGCGCGTTGCACCCTGACCCTCGAAGTATTCGGCACCTATAACGCGCAAACGTTTGAACCGCCAAAACACATCAAAGACGCCATCACCGCCAAACGCCCTGGTTGGACATGGAGAACCTTCTCATGAGATTTCATCTTGCCAAAAATACTCAAAAGAACAGCGTTTCAACCCGCGCAGGAACACGATAATGAGCACACGTCTCGCCACCCACGGCCGCCTTCTTGATAAATCGCGCCCGCTGACCTTCACCTTTAACGGCAAATCCTTCAAAGGGGTCGAGGGCGATACCCTTGCCTCGGCGTTGTTGGCCAATGACCAGATGATGATCGGGCGCAGTTTCAAATACCATCGCCCGCGCGGGCTTGTCGCAAGTGGCGCAGAGGAACCCAATGGCCTTGTCAATATGGGCGAAGGCGGCAAGTTCGAGCCAAACCAACGGGTGACCACCACCGAATTGTTTGACGGGCTGACCTGCAAGAGCCAGAACCATTGGCCAAGCCTCGACTATGATATCGGCGCGATCAACAACCATATGGCGCGCTTTATGCCCGCCGGTTTTTACTACAAAACCTTCATGTTCCCGCGGTTTGCGTGGAAACATGTGTTTGAACCGGTGATCCGCATGTCTGCCGGTCTCGGCAATGCGCCAAAAGACCGCGACGCCGACACTTATGAACATTTTTACGCCTTCGTTGACGTCTTGGTGATCGGCGGCGGTGTTGCCGGGCTGCAAGCGGCCAAAGCGGCAGGAGATGCCGGTGCAAAGGTGTTGTTGATCGAACAAACCGCGCATTGGGGCGGACGGGCCGCGGTTGATGGCGGCACGGTTGACGGCGTTCCGGTGCAGGCGTTTATCGACGCCACGATTGACGCGCTTGACGCGATGCCAAATGTGCAAATGCGCCACCGGATGATGGGGGCGGGGGTCTATGATCACGGCTATGTCCTTGGCTATGAACGCCTTACGGATCACGCGCCGAAAACTGCGGGGCCGCGGCATCGTTTGTGGCGTATATGCGCGGCGCAAACCATCACCGCGACAGGCGCCCTTGAACGAGGATTATCCTTTGCAGGCAACGATATACCTGGCGTTCTTCTGGCGTCAGCCGTGCGTGACTATGCGGTCAATTTCGGGGTGTCGGTCGGGGATCGCACCGTGGTTGTGACCAATAACGACGATGCCTATCGCACCGCAATTTCCCTCAAGGAAGCCGGCCTTGATGTGCCGGTTATTCTGGACGCGCGACCAACGGGCGGGGGCGCATTGGCGGATGCGGCGCGCGCGCTCGGAATCCGCGTTGAAAATGGCAAGGCGATTGCGTCGGTTCAGGGCGGAAAACGGGTCACAGGTGTGGCGATTTGCGATCAGGCCGGCGAGGGTGCGGTTCTGGAAGAAATCCGGTGCGATTGCGTGGCAATGTCGGGCGGTTGGTCGCCGGTTGTGCACCTGTGGTCGCATTGTGGCGGTAAATTGAACTGGGATGATGATGCGGTGCATTTCCGCCCCGACCCAGACCGCCCGCCAACCGGTGCCAAAGGTGAGGCCTTTGTGATCACGGCGGGCAATGCCAGCGGCGAAATGGACCTTCATAGTGTCCTGCAAGATGCGGATAAAGCAGGAAAATCAGCCGCCAAGGCGAGCGGGCATGCGCCCACACGCACCGCCGCGCCAACCGGCGAGAGTGCGCCGGAGGCGGTGATGATGGCGATCTGGTTGATGCCTCATGGTGCACCAATAAAATTGCGCGCCAAATCATGGCTCGACTATCAAAACGACGTCAAAGTCAGCGATATTCAACTGGCGGCGCAAGAAGGATACGAAAGTGTCGAACACGCCAAACGCTATACCACATTGGGCATGGCAACAGATCAGGGTAAATTAAGTAATATCAATGGATTGGCGACGCTTGCCAATGCATTGGATGCAGAGATACCGCAGGTTGGCACCACCACGTTTCGCCCGCCCTATACCCCGATTTCCATGGGGGCGATTGGTGGCGAGGCGCGCGGTGATATTTTTCAACCGATCCGGCGCACCCCGATGCAGGGCTGGCACGAGGCCAACAACGGTGATTTTGAACCTGTGGGCCATTGGCGGCGGGTGTTTTGCTATCCGAAAGCCGATGAAACCCGCGAACAGGCCGCCCACCGCGAGGTGCTGGCGACGCGCGCGTCACTTGGGCTTTTGGATGCGTCGACCCTGGGCAAAATCATCGTCAAAGGACCGGATGCGGGGAAATTCCTTGATATGCTCTATACCAATATGATGAGCACGCTAAAGCCTGGGCGCTGTCGGTATGGTCTTATGTGTAGCGAAAACGGATTTTTGATGGATGATGGCGTGGTGGCGCGGATCGACGACGATACGTTCCTGTGCCACACCACCACCGGTGGTGCCGAACGGATCCACGCGCATATGGAGGAGTGGCTGCAAACCGAATGGTGGGATTGGCAGGTCTATGCCGCAAACGTCACCGAACAATATGCACAGATCGCGGTTGTTGGACCTAATGCGCGGAAACTATTGCAGAAACTCACCGATGAAGATGTTTCAAACGACGCCTTTTCGTTCATGGGCTGGTCCGACTTGACCCTAGGTCACATCAAGGCGCGAGTGTTTCGCATATCTTTCTCGGGAGAGTTGAGTTATGAAATAGCGGTGTCTGCCAGCCAAGGTCGCGCCTTATGGGATAGGTTGCTGGTGGCAGGAAAAGAGTTTGGCGTGACACCCTACGGGACCGAGGCGTTGCATATTATGCGCGCTGAAAAAGGGTTTATTATGATCGGGGACGAGACCGACGGGACGGTGATTCCGCAGGATCTCGGGCTGAATTGGGCGATTTCAAAGAAAAAAACCGACTATCTTGGCAAACGGGCGCAGCAGCGATCGCATATGGCCGATCCGGACCGTTGGAAGCTGGTGGGGTTGAAAACGCTGGATGGCGGCACCTTGCCGGACGGGGCCTATATTGTTGGCGAAGGCGTGAACGCCAACGGACAGCGCCGGGTGATCGGGCGGGTGACATCGACGTATCATTCGCCAACTCTGGGGTATGGAATTGCGTTTGCATTGCTGTTGCACGGACCTGATCGCATGGGCGAGGTGGTCAATGTTGCGATGATCGACGACGTAGATGTGCCGGCGCAAGTGTGCGATCTGGTGTTCTTTGACAAGGACGGGGAGAAGCAAAATGTCTAATGCTGTCAGCGCCTTGGAGGGCGCAGAATTCAATGGATTTGCCGAAGTGCGCGAAATCGGCCTGCAAGGGATGATCACCCTGCGGGGCGATCTCGGATCAAAGGCGATGGCGGGTGCGGTGAAATCGGCCACCGGATTGAAGTTGCCTGAACTGCGCCGGATTGAACAGGCCGAGGGGCAGGCGGTGGCGTGGATGTCACCGGATGAGTTGCTGGTTATGGTGCCGTATGAGGACGTTCAAAAAACCTTGGTTGCGCTTGATAAGGCGTTGAAAGGGACCCATTATATGGCGGTAGATGTGTCGGATGCACGCGCGGTTTTCCAGGTGACGGGTCCTGCGGCGGGCGACGTGATTGCCAAACTGGCCCCGATAGATATGGGTGCGCTTGCAACGGGTGAAATCCGCCGGTCGCGATTGGCGCAAATTCCGGCGGCGTTTTGGTTGGTGGGCGATGATACAGTGAGCGGAACGGTGCAGGTGGTTTGTTTCCGCTCGGTCGCGCAATACGGGTTTGATTTGCTGAAAACAGCGGCGGAAAATGGCACAGAAGTCGGGTTTCTTGCCTGATTGCGTTGTTCAATTTGCGTGCGGGTGCTATTTTACGAATTATTAACCCGGTGAACCATAGACCTTTGATAAGGCATGTTCCGTGACGTTGGCGGCAATTGGTGGCATTTGTTGCCGGATCGGGACAGGCGCAAATATTTGCGAAAGGAATTTTTATGCGAGTGCTCATAATTTCGGCTTTTGTGGCTCTGTTTTCGGCCGGCACGGCCACGGCGACGATTTATCGCTGTGAGGTGCGCCAATCGGTTGGCAAAGAGTGGATTACCGCCAATTACACCATCGACCACAACCCGATTTCCAATGAAATTCAAGTGTTCGACAGTTTTATCAACTCCATTTACCAAGGGCCGATCGCGGTGCGTAAATACAATAAAACCCGCCGTAAATTGCGGGTAAACTGGACCGTGGAGGGCAGTATTCAACACGCCACAGGCGCGGCGGCGGGCACCGGATACCAAGAACCGATTTTGTTTGAAGCGGTGGTTAAAATCAATTCGGGCAAGATGCAGTTGCGGGCCTATGGTCCCAATGGGGAACGGGTAAGCGGGCGCGGGAATTGCACAATAAGGTAGGGTATTGGGCGGGTGTTGCCGCTGTGTTTTATATATCTGATTGCATAACATTTTGACGAATCGACAGAAATTTTTTCTGAATAGCCCTGTCGTTCACGAATCGCGCCTGTAATGTGCATTTGTGGCGCGGCGCTTTGCTCATTTGAAATCTGCATGAAATCAGCCTGAAATTCGGGGCAAAAACGCGGGCAGATTTGCAGGCAGATTTGCAGGTGCGTGTATTTTTGGGTTGACCTTGGCCCCCCGTGGGCAGCATCTACTGTTTATATACATCGCACAGGTATCTTTGTGCGGACACCGATTTTCGAAACCAATCAAAGGGGGCCTGAACAAATGGCTTTTGAACTTCCTGATCTTCCTTATGCCCATGATGCGCTTGCGGCGGGTGGCATGTCCAAAGAGACCATGGAATACCACCATGATCTTCATCACAACGCCTATGTGACCAACGGAAACAAACTGGTTGCTGGCACCGAATGGGACGGGAAATCCCTCGAGGATATCGTGCGCGGCACCTATGACGCGGGTTCTGTGGCGCAAAACGGCATTTTCAACAACGCCAGCCAACATTGGAACCACGCCCAGTTTTGGGAAATGATGGGGCCAAACGGGCGCACCATGCCCGGTGATCTGGAAAAGCGGATTGTCGATGCATTCGGGTCGGTTGACGAAATGAAATCGCAATTTGGTGCGGCGGGCGCGGGTCAATTCGGTTCTGGCTGGTGCTGGTTGGTGGTTGATACCGATGGCACATTGAAAGTGACCAAAACCGAAAACGGGGTGAACCCGCTTTGCTTCAATCAAACGGCACTGTTGGGGTGTGATGTTTGGGAACACTCCTATTACATTGATTTCCGCAATGCGCGGCCCAAATATCTGTCGAACTTCCTCGACAACCTGGTGAATTGGGAAAACGTGGCCGAACGGTTGGCCAACGCCTGATTTGAAATTCGGCAGTTGTCGGGTTAAACAATTACCGCAGCCCCTTGCCAATTATTGGCGGGGGCTGTTTACGTTCGGGATACGATTTTCCGAAAAGGACCTTCTGATATGCGTGAGCCGGCAAAAGGTGTCTGGGCGATGATTGGCGCCTGCACGATCTGGGGCTTTGCGCCGATTCTGTATAAAGAACTGTCGCATGTGCCCGCGATTGAGGTGTTGGCGCATCGCACATTTTGGTCGCTGGCATTTTTTGCTGCGATTTTAACGGTGCAGGGGCGGTTAGGGGTATTGCGCGCCGCGTTTTCACAGCCGCGCGAGGTGATGTTGATGGCAGTAGCTGCCGGATTTATCACGGTGAACTGGTTTTTGTTCATCTGGGCGGTGCAGAATAATTATGCGGTCGAGGCCTCGCTTGGCTATTATATTTTTCCGCTGGTGGCGGTGTTGATCGGGCGGGTGGTATTTGGTGAGCGCCTGTCCCGGGTGCAGTGGGGCGCGGTTGCGTTGGCGGCGGTGGCGGTGATGTTGTTGACCTATGGATTGGGTGCGCCGCCGTGGATCGCATTGGTATTATCAACCAGCTTTGGCATGTATGGCCTTGTAAAGAAACGCATAACTATCGGCCCTGTGGTGTCGGTCACGGCCGAGGTGGTGATCCTGTTTCCGCTAACGCTTGCGGTTCTTTGGTGGACCAACAAGGACGGCAACGGGGCGTTTGGGGGCAATGTTTATGACACCGTGCTGTTGACGTTTTCGGGGCCGGTGACGGCGATCCCTCTCATCCTGTTTTCCTTTGCCGCCAAGCGGATAAGCCTCGCCACGGTGGGGTTGGTGCAATATCTTAACCCGACGTTGCAATTTTTCTGTGCGGTGGCGATTTTCGGAGAACCCTTCGGGGTTTGGCATGGCGGGACCTTTGCCATTATCTGGCTGGCACTGGCGATTTATTCGGTGGCAACGCTGCGTGCACAAAAGGCGGCCCCGTTGCAAACCTGAGGCGTTGCAGCAATGCGGCAGTTTACGGAATGTGACACCAAGTGTTTTGACCCTTGAAATCCTTATTGATATGGTCTTTGCAGTGTTGTGGCGATCAAACGTCACATTCCGGGGGGAAGCATGAGCAAATTGGCAACTATGGTCGGCGGACATGGCGTCGCGGTCGCAAGCGTGGCAGCGGTGGCGGTGGTTGCCATCGGGGTTTATTCGTCCGGTGTTTTTTCGCCCGAGGTGCTGCCCAATCCGGTTGTTGTGGACGCCCCAAAATCGAAACCTGTTACCGCAGTTGCCGTTGTGGAAGCGGAGGCGCCGGCGGGCGCGGCCCTGGTTATATCACAAGTCACTCCGGAGGAGATTCAAACGCAACCGGAATCCGAATCCGGTATAGACGCGACGGCCATTGCCCCGCCGGTGTTTGATGTGGTGCGGGTCGAGAGCGACGGAACCGCGCTTATCGCCGGAAAAGGCACGGTCGGGACAACAATTGCGGTTTTGTTGGATGGCGCGCAGATCGACAGCACGGAAATTGACAATTCCGGCGGATTTGTCAGCTTTTTGAACATCGCGCCCAGTGATCAGGCGCGGGTGTTGACCCTGTTGATGAGTGGCGCGGGGATCGACGCGGGAATTGCTTCGGCGCAGACGGTTATTCTGGCCCCCGCACCAGAATCCACACCCGAAGCGGCCCCTGCAACGCCGCAAGTTGAGCCGCCGGTTGTTGTGGCGCAAATGGAACCGGAAGCGCAGGTCGCACCCGCGACAGCATCCACCATTCAAGCCGCAATCCAAGACATAACCGTTTCCGAGGATACCGCTGAAGATGCCGCAACGGTGGCGAAACCTGCGGCGCCACCTGTGGTTATCGCCGCACTTGAGCCGGAACAAACGGATGCGCCAGAACCGCCGGTAGTGAGCGTTGCACCTGTTGTTACTCCGGATGAGAGCGTCTCTGTGACACCGATGCAAGAGGCGGTGAAAGAGAGCGAAACCGCCATTGTGGTCGCGCCTGAAACAATGCCGGAGCCAGAACCAAATGCCGCGTCAAGCGAGAGTGTTGCGACCGAACCCGAGATCGCCGCACAAGAGCCTGCACCGGATAATATCGTTGACGAAGCCGGCGAAGATACAGGCGCTGTTGCACAAGATAGCGCGCCGGTTGTGGCCGCGCAAATACCCCCCGCAGCGCCGGTTATTCTACTTGCCGACGACACCGGCGTGCGGGTGTTGCAAGCACCGGAACCGATAGGCGCGGCGCCGGATGTGATGTCGACGGTGGCGCTTGATGCGATCACATACACGCCAACAGGCGTGGTGCAGATTGCCGGTCGTGGCCAAGGTCGCGGGTTCGTGCGGGTCTATCTCGACAATACGCCGATCACCACGTCGCGGATCGCGGTGGACGGCAATTGGCGCACCGAATTGCCGGATGTGGATACCGGAATTTATACGCTGCGGGTGGATGAAATCGACAGCAAGGGGGCGGTGGTGTCGCGCATTGAAACCCCGTTCAAACGCGAAGAAGCGGCGCATGTGGTGGCCGCACTTGCCAGTTCTCAACAGCCCGTAAAAGCGGCGGATGCGGTGCGCGCGCCTGCGGTTGATCCGATTACTTCGGTCAAGGTGATAACGGTGCAACCGGGATCAACCCTCTGGGCGATTGCGCGCGATAGCTATGGCGATGGTCGCCAATACGTGCGGGTTTTTCAGGCCAATCGTGACCGGATCCGCAATGCCGATCTAATTTATCCCGGGCAGGTGTTTAGCGTGCCACAGGAGGACGATTTGCAATAGGCAAGGCGCATTAGGTCAGCAGATCAAAGTCATGCATCAATGGCAGGCTGCGGGCGCGTTTGCCAGTGAGATCAAACAAGGCATTGCCAAGGGCAGGCATCGCGGGCGGGGTGCCCGGTTCACCGACGCCGCCGATATGGGCGTTGCTGGCAAGAATCTGAACCTCGACAGCGGGGGCATTGTGCATCCGCAGGGCGTCATAATCGGGGAAATTACTTTGTTCGACCGCGCAGTCGGCAAAGGTGATTTCACCGTGCACCGCCGCCGAAAGCCCATAGATCATGCCGCCAAACATTTGCGCCTCGATGATGGACGGGTCAAGGATCACGCCAACATCGCAGGCAATCCACGCGCGGGTGATAGCGATACCGTCATCGGTTTGCTGCACTTCAATGACCTGTGCCACCGGCGTGCCGAATGAATAGGTGAAGGCAACGCCGCGCCCGATACCGTCGGGGGTTTTGCCGGTCCAGTCCGACATGTCGCGCACGGTTTCCAAGGTGGTCGCAGACGGGGCATGTTCATCGCGCATCATTTCAAGGCGAAATTCGAGCGGGTCACGGGCGGCAGCATGGGCGAGTTCGTCGATGAAGGTTTCATGGAAAAAACCGTTGAACGAATTGCCGACCGCGCGCCAGAAACCGATGGGAACGCCGACCTCGGCGAGGTGGCCGGTGATGCGGTAATTGGGGATGGCATAGGGTTGGTCATAGGCGCCTTCGACGTGGCCTTTGTCGGGACCGGCGGCGGGCAATCCCATAAGGCGCGCGGGCACTTCGCGGGTGGTGGATTGTGCGGCGATTTTGCCATCCATCAACACCGCGCGCCCGTCTTTGACCGCACCGCGAAAACGGGCGGCGGCGGCGGGGCGATAGAAATCGTGGCGCATGTCTTCTTGGCGTGACCAAGTGAGCTGAACCGGCGTGCCTTGCATCGCCACCGCCACTTTGGTTGCATAGATCGAGTAGTCGATTTCAACGCGACGCCCGAATCCGCCGCCCATAAATGTCGTGTGCACAGAAACGGCCGAGGGGCCCAATCCGGCGATTTCGGCGCATTTATCGCGGGTCAGAACTGGCGCTTGATTACCGCACCAGATCTCTAACCTGTCGCCGGTGAAATGGGCGGTGGCGTTCATTGGCTCCATCGTGGAATGGGCCAGATAGGGCACCGTATAATCGGCGCGAATTTCCGTGGTCCCCGCAGGAAGGTCATCGGCATCGCCCTCGTTGCGCAGGGTCGAATTGGGGGAATCGTCCAGCGCGCTGTTCACTTTGGCGAGGATACCGGCCATGTCGGCAGGATAGGGTGCGTCGCCCCAGGTGATGTCAATCGCATCCACCGCCTGTTGCGCGAGCCATGTATTGCTGCCCACCACCGCAACGCCGTTGCCCAGATCAATCACCCGATCCACGCCCGTCATTTTTTCGGCCTCGGTGGCATTAAACCCGATCATTTTGCCGCCCAAGCGCGGATTTATCCGCAAAGCGGCGAATTTCATACCGTCCACGCGGGTATCAATGCCGAACCGCGCCGTGCCGGTGGATTTGGCAACCATATCAACACGGGGCATGGATTTTCCGAGGTATTTCCAGGTCGCGGCGTCGCGCAGGCCCGTTTGGGGCGCTTTGATTTTGGCGGCGGCGACGGCAAGATCACCATAGGGGATTTTGGTGCCGTCAGTGGCGATGACATGGCTGTTTTCGGTGCTGAGCGTGGCCCGATCAACGCCAAGCCGCTCGGCTGCGACCTGTTTGAGAGCCTCGCGCGCCGACGCCCCGGCATGGCGCATTTTTTCATACCCGTCGCGGATCGAGGTCGAGCCGCCAGTGATTTGCAAACTGACCATTTTGGCAACAAAATCAAGATTTTGCCCCATGCCGTGTTGAAATTCGGTGATGGAATAATCTTTGAACGGCAGGCCGGCGGCTATGGCGGCACCGTTGTAATAGGCCTGCGCGGCGGGACCATGCAGCACGGTGATATCGTCCCACGCAACATCAAGTTCCTCGGCAACCAGAGCGGCGAGAGTGGTGCGGATGCCTTGGCCCATTTCGGCGCGTGGTGCGATCAAGGTAACGCCGTTCTGGTCGATAAGAACAAACGGGTTAAGGGCCGCGCCACCTGTCGGGGCGGTCAATGGATTGGGCGGGGTTTTGCGGTCTTGATAGACGCCAAATGCGACGCCACCGGCAATCGCAGCGGAAGAAATCAGAAACGTGCGGCGGGTGATGGTTTTGAGTTTGGACATGGGTTTACCCCTCTCTCATATCGGCGGCGGCGGTGTGGATGGCGGCGCGGATGCGCGGGTAGGTGCCACAGCGGCACAGGTTGCCCTGCATGGCGTCGTCGATATCGGCATCATTTGGCGCGGGGTTTTCGGCCAACAGGGCGGCGGCCTGCATGATTTGGCCGGATTGGCAGTAACCGCATTGCGCCACCTGATGGGTGACCCATGCGGTTTGCAGTTTTGACAATGCGTCGGGGGTGCCGATGCCCTCGATTGTGGTGATGTCACCATCGACATCTTCCAATGCGGTTTGGCACGAACGCACCGCTTCGCCATTGATATGCACGGTGCACGCACCGCAGGACCCGACGCCGCAGCCGTATTTGGTGCCGGTCAAACCCACCGCATCGCGCAACACCCACAATAGCGGCACGTCGCCGGGCAAATCGACGGTGTAGGATTGGCCGTTGATGGTGAGGGGTGTGGACATGGTCGCCTCCGGTTTGGGTTTCTGACATAATTGTCGAAAAATGTCAGGGTGTCAATTGACAAAATTGGCAAATACTGTCAGATCATCCAGCATGGCAGGTGAGAGCACAGAAAAAACGGGTGATACCGGCAAATCCGAGGCAATTTTGCACGCGGCATTTGCGGCGTTTGCGCAATACGGGTTCCGGCGCACCTCGATGCAGGATATTGCGGCGGGGGCAGGGATGTCGCGGGCCGCGCTTTATCTGCATTATCGCAACAAAGAAGATATATTCCGGTCACTGGCCCAGTATTATTACGAGCGCGCGCAACAGGCGGTTTTGGCGGCGCTGACGCCGGTTTTGCCTGCCCATGCGGCGTTGTTGGCGGCGTTTGAGGCGCAGGGCGGCGAGGTGATGCAAACGATGTTAACATCGCCGCACGGGGCCGAATTGATGGACACCAAATATGCGTCGAGCGGCGATATCGCGATTGCGGGCGAGGCGCGGATTGCCACGATTTATGCCGATTGGTTGCGCCGCGAGGCGGCCGCGGGGCGGGTTGATTTGGCGGGGTTTGGTGATGACGCGACGGGGGTGGCGGTTACGATGATCACCGCGTTGCATGGTCTTAAACAAGGGCCGATGCCGTCTTATGCGGCGTATTGCGCGTCGGTGCAGCGGCTGGCGCTGTTGTTCGGGCGGGGCTTGGCGGTTTAGGAATGACGGTTGAGGAATTGTAAACGGGCCGCGCCTCGTGCGAGACTTTCCGCGAGGTCCGGCGCTGCCCGTTTACAATGCTAATGACGCCCTACAAATCAGTGCGCAAATGCCAGAGTTCGGGGAACAGTTCCACGTCAAGCATCCGGCGCAGGTAACTTACCCCGCTGGTGCCGCCCGATCCGCGTTTGAAACCGATGATGCGTTCCACGGTGGTGACGTGGTTGAACCGCCAGCGGCGAAAGTAATCCTCAAGATCAACGAGTTTTTCGGCCAGCTCATAAAGTTCCCAATTGTTATCAGGGTCTTGATAGACCTTGATCCACGCCGCCTTGACACTGTCGTTTTCGGCATAGGGGGCGCTCATGTCGCGATTTAGCACCGCGTCATCCACCGGAAACGAGGCATGAAGCGCGCGGATTGCCACATCGTAAACCGACGGGTGGGCGAGTTCATCGGTGAGAAGTCTGGTCAAATCTTCGCGGTGGGCATGGGGGCGCATCATTGCCTTGTTGCGGTTGCCAAGGGTGAATTCAATCAGCCGGTATTGATAGGATTGAAACCCCGAAGACTGGCCCAATGCCTCGCGGAAACGGGTGTATTCGGCCGGTGTCATGGTGCGCAGAACATCCCACGCATTGTTCAACTGTTCAAAAATGCGGGTCACACGGGCCAGCATTTTGAATGCTTGGCGGGTTTTACCGGCCAACATGGCATCGCGCGCGGCCGCGACTTCGTGCAGGGCGAGGCGCATCCATAATTCTGACGTCTGGTGTTGAATGATGAACAGCATTTCGTCATGCGCATCCGACAGCGGGTTTTGCGCATCAAGGATTTTTTCAAGCGACAGATAGTCGGAATAGGACATGCGCCCGTCAAACGACATTTGCGCGCCATCATTGGCAGGATCGTATGCTTTTGGTGTATTGGTCATTTTGGTTTCTCTAAAGCGTTTCGCCCTGCATCTCCTTCAGGGAATGTGGTGAAACGCGTGCTCCTTATCAGTAGGGTGGGCGTTTCGAATTCAATTGTAATCCAAATTGAACGCGAAACGTCTTAAATCAATCGACATGGCGAACCTTTCAAAGGATTGCCCGTCGCGGGATACGGTTTCTGGATGGTCCACGGTCCAGCCATTGCGCGCGAAAAACGGGCGGGCAAAATGTGAGGCGTGGGTGCGCAGATGCGTCAGCCCGTGGTCGAGCGCCCATTCAACGAGGCGCTCATAGAGAGTTTGCGCCACAGAGCGACCCATCCAGCGGGGCAGCACAAAGGCAAGGTCGAGATACCCCGCAGAGGTGAGAGACATAAAGCCGATGATTTCCCCGTCATGCGTGGCGACAAAGACCTGTTGATCCTCGAGTTTCTGACAGAACGCAGGCGTGGGCGGGCCAAGCGGTGCCCAGACCGCGCGTTGTTCAAGGGTGTAGTGTTTGGCCGTGCCTTCGCGGACCGATTGGACAAAAACCGCGCGACATGCGGCGCAATCATCACGGTGGTAGGGGCGTATACGGAAGGGCATATCACCGGATCATGTGACCGCATTGCGGATTTTGTATTGCGGTGCGTCCCACAGGCGGTTGTTCATCACATCGCTGATGATTTCGACGGCTTTGATCACGTCCGCCTCGTCGATATAAAGCGGGGTAAACCCGAAGCGCATGATATTCGGGGCGCGGAAATCACCGATCACACCGCGCGCGATAAACGCCTGCATGGCGGCATAGCCGTCTTCAAAGGCAAACGAGACCTGCGAACCACGGGCATTGCCATCGCGGGGCGAGGCGAGTGTGACCATATCACAGGCGGCTTCGACCTCTTGGATAAACAGGTCGGTCAGGGCGATGGATTTGGCGCGCACGTCGTTCATGTCGACCATATCCCAGATATCAAGCGCGACCTCCAAAGCCACCAGTTGCAGAACCGGCGGGGTGCCGACGCGCATCCGTTCAATACCAAATCCGGGGCGGTAATCGGGATCAAAGGCAAACGGTGCCTCGTGACCGAGCCAACCGGAAAGCGCGGGTTCAACCGTATCAACATGGCGTGGCGCGACATAGATGAATGCCGGTGCGCCGGGACCGCCGTTGAGGTATTTATAGGTGCACCCCGCCGCGAAATCGGCATTGGCATCGACCAGATCGACGGGAATGGCACCGGCGGAATGGGCCAGATCCCAGACGGTGATCGCGCCAACCGCATGGGCCTTGGCGGTAAGCGCCTTCATGTCGTGGATACGGCCGGTGCGGTAATCGACCTGGGTGATCATGGTCACCGCGACCTCATTGGTGATGTTGGCCGCGACATCCTCGGGGGCGACAACGCGCAATTCGTAATCGCGATCCAGCAGCCCGATAAGGCCTTGCGCCATATAAAGGTCGCTGGGGAAATTGCCGCTGTCGGACAGGATCACCCGCCGGTCGGGGTTCATCTTGAGGGCCGCCGCCAAGGCCTGATAGATTTTGATCGACAGGGTGTCGCCCATCACCACATGGCCCGCTTCGGCCCCGATCAGGCCTGCGATGCGATTTCCCACAGTGCCCGGCTTGTCGTTCCAACCGGCCTTGTTCCAGCCGGTGATCAACATCTCGCCCCATTCATCCGACAACAGGGTTTCGAGACGCTGCGTGGTGGCCTTCGGGCGCGCACCAAGCGAGTTGCCGTCGAGATAAATCAGCCCCTCGGGCAATTGAAACAGGGCTTTGGTGGCGGCGAAATCTGACATAAGGGGATCCTCGGTGTATTTTAAGCCTAAAGTATATCCGGAATTCCCACCTGTCCAGTGTTGATTGCGGATATTCGGTATTCATTTGTATGCGGAAACCCGTTAGGAAAAAGGCGCAATCGGGCGAAATGGCGCGTAAACTCTATAGACATTCTGGGGTTTGAATGTGTAGGGTCGCGGGAAGCACTCTGGGAGGGACTATGCTGAAATGGATTGATTTACCGCCGGTTTGGCTTGCGCTGGCGGCGCTGGGGGCCTGGGGGCAGGCGACATATTTTCCGATGGACCTGTCATTTGGCGGAGCTTGGGCAGATTTTGCCGGCGGTATTTTCATCGGCGGCGGGTTGATTTTAATGGCGCTGGCATTCGTGGAGATGCGTAAACATCGCACCACGGTTATCCCGCATCTTAACGCAAACGCTCTGGTCTCCAGTGGCATCTTTAGCCGCACCCGCAACCCTATTTATGTGGGGGATGCGCTGGTTTTGGCGGGGCTGATATTGCGCTGGGACGCGGTGCTGGCGCTGCCTTTGGTGCCGATATTCATCCTTGTGATCGAAAAGCGGTTCATCATCGGGGAAGAAGACCGGCTGCGGCGCAAATTCCGGTCGCAATTTGCCGCCTATTGCGAGAAAACCAGACGTTGGGTATGAGATATTTCAACAAAACATAGGATTTCACTCAAGATGCGACGTTCTGTGCGTCGCGCTTGGGTTTAAAATGTGAGATATGGTTTCCGATTGGAAACAGGACCAATGGCCGGGTGATTCTGGCCTGAACTACCGAAAAGGGGACGTGAACGTGAAAATCGGAACGCCAAAGGAAACGTTTGAAGGCGAGGCCCGCGTGGCCATGACGCCGGAATCAGCCAAGCATTTGCAAAAGCTCGGCTATGATTGCGTGATTGAAACCGGGGCCGGGGCTGCTGCGGGTTTTTCGGACAAGGCCTATAAGGACGCCGGTGTTTCGGTGGTGAAAACCGCCGCTGCATTGTGGAAAGCGTCCGATGTGGTCACCAAAGTGCGCCAACCCAATGATACAGAAGCCAAGCGCCTGCGCGAGGGGCAGTTGTTGATTTCGTTCTTTAACCCGGCTGCCAATGACAAATTGATGGAGGTTGCGCGCGCCAAAGGGGCTAATGTGATTGCCATGGAAATGGTGCCGCGGATTTCACGGGCGCAGAAAATGGATGCGCTGTCTTCGATGGCCAATATTGCGGGCTACCGCGCGGTGATCGAGGCGGGGAACAACTTTGGCCGCTTTTTCACCGGACAGGTGACGGCGGCGGGCAAAGTGCCGCCTGCCAAGGTTCTGGTGATCGGGGCCGGTGTGGCGGGATTGGCCGCAATTGGCACCTCGACATCACTCGGCGCGATTACCTATGCGTTTGACGTGCGCCCCGAAGTGGCCGAGCAGGTCGAATCCATGGGCGCGGAATTTGTGTTCCTCGATTTTGAAGAAGAACAGGCCGATGGCGCGGTAACCGGTGGCTATGCCGCTGTGTCGTCCCCCGAATTCCGCGAGGCGCAATTGGCGAAATTCCGCGAATTGGCACCGGACATCGACATCGTGATCTGCACCGCGTTGATCCCCAACCGCGAAGCGCCCGAATTGTGGACGCCCGACATGGTCGAGGCAATGAAACCGGGTTCGGTGATCATTGATCTGGCGGCGGAAAAAGGCGGCAATTGCAAATTGACCGTGATGGACGAAAAAATCGTGACCGATAATGGCGTGACTATTGTCGGCTATACCGATTTCCCGTCGCGTATGGCGGCACAGGCATCAACGCTTTATTCCAACAATATCCGGCACATGATGTTTGATTTGACCCCTGAAAAGGACGGTCAGGTCAATCACAACATGGAAGATGACGTGATCCGCGGCGCGACCGTGACCTTTGATCACGAAATCACTTTCCCGCCACCGCCGCCCAAAATCGCGGCGATTGCGGCCAAACCAAAAGAGACGGTTCCAGAGCTGACGCCGGAAGAAAAGCGCGCTGTTGAAGTCGCCGCCTTCAAGGCCGATACCAAACAGCAAGTCGGCACATTGGCGATTGGCGCGGTGGTCATGTTGATCATCGGTGCCTTCGCCCCGGCGAGCTTTATGCAACATTTCATCGTGTTCGCCTTGGCCTGTTTCATCGGTTTTCAGGTGATCTGGAATGTGGCGCATGCGCTCCACACCCCGTTGATGGCGGTGACCAATGCGATCTCGGGCATCGTGATCCTTGGCGCATTGCTGCAAATCGGATCATCCAACTGGCTGGTGGTGGTTTTGGCCACGATCAGTGTTCTCATTGCGACTATCAACATCGTCGGTGGCTTTATGGTCACCCGTCGTATGTTGGCAATGTTCCAGAAATCTTAAGGGGAGGATACGCACATGAGCATTGGTATCGTAATGGCCGCCTATATCGCGGCATCGGTTCTTTTCATCCTGTCTTTGGGTGGCCTGAGCAATATGGAAAAGGCCAAACGCGCGGTTTGGTATGGCATTGTCGGTATGGGCGTCGCGGTGGTTGTGACCATCTTCGGGCCTGACAGCGGCAACTATTTGTTGTTGCTTCTGGCGATTGCGATCGGGGCCTATGCGGGTTTTTACGTCGCTGGCAAAGTGCAGATGACGGAAATGCCACAACTGGTGGCGGCGCTCCATTCATTCGTGGGTCTGGCCGCAGTGTTTATCGGTTTGAACGCCGAACTGGAATTGCAAACGGTTCTGGGAATGGACGATGCCGCACGTGAAACCCTCACCGGTTTCGGGGCGGTTCTGGCCCATAAAACCGGCGTTGAAATCTCGATTTTGAAGGTCGAAGTGTTTCTCGGGATCTTCATCGGGGCGGTGACATTTACCGGATCAATCATCGCGTTTGGCAAACTCGCGGGCAAGGTCGACGGCGGCGCCAAGAAGCTTCCTGGTGGGCATTATCTCAATGCCGGTGCGCTTGTCGCGTCCCTGATCCTCGGTATCATGTTCTTTAATGGTGCGGGCATCTGGACCATGGTTGCGGTGATCGTCATCGCCGGTTTCATTGGCTATCACTTGATCATGGGCATCGGCGGCGCGGATATGCCGGTGGTGGTTTCCATGCTCAATTCATACTCCGGTTGGGCAGCGGCGGCGATTGGGTTTACCCTCGGCAATGATCTGTTGATCGTTGTTGGCGCGCTTGTCGGGTCGTCCGGTGCGATCCTGTCCTATATCATGTGCAAGGCGATGAACCGGTCGTTCATCAGCGTGATTTTGGGCGGTTTTGGCGGTCCTTCCGGCCCACAGATGGAGGTGAGTGGCGAGCAGGTTGCCATTGGTGCCGACGGTGTTGCGGCCGCGTTGGAAGACGCCGACAGCATCGTGATTATCCCCGGTTACGGGATGGCCGTCGCGCAAGCGCAGCAATCGGTTTCCGAACTGGTCAAACGTCTGCGTGCCAAGGGTAAAAACGTGCGGTTTGCGATCCATCCGGTGGCCGGACGTTTGCCGGGCCATATGAATGTTCTGCTTGCCGAGGCGCGTGTGCCCTATGATATCGTGCTGGAAATGGACGAGATCAACGATGATTTCCCCACCACGGATGTGGCGATTGTGATCGGGTCCAACGACATCGTGAACCCCGCGGCACAGGACGATCCCAACAGCCCGATCGCCGGAATGCCGGTGTTGGAATGTTGGAAAGCGAAACAGGTGTTTGTATCGAAACGTGGCCAAGGCACCGGATATTCCGGCATCGAAAACCCGTTGTTTTACAAGGAAAACACCCGGATGTTTTATGGCGATGCCAAGGCGTCACTGGATAAATTGCTGACAATGATCGAATAATTTTCAGAAAACCCTAAACGTAATATCTGTAAAAGGCGCCTTTCGAGGCGCCTTTTGTATGAATTAGGCCCATTTCTTAATCCAAACCCTGTTTACCGGATTGCAGAAACAATTCGGGGCCGCCATGTGCTTGGCGGAAACTCAAGATGGTCCAAAACACATTTCAAACGATTTATCTGGGGCAGATGCGGGATCTCGACCCGGATGAGGAAAACTATACATCGGAGTATTCCGGGAAACTTGAAGGCATGACTTTCGGAGACAAAAGTAATCCGCTTCATGATGATATTGGAAAACTCACGCTGGACGATGCCGATGGAAACAAGATTATTGTTGCCAATGATCGGGGAAACAAAGCCGAAGATTTGATATTTGAAGGCAAGGCCGCCGCTTTGGATACGGAGCTCGCGGTGAAGGTTGAAATAACGTTTTCGGATGGGTCAACCGGCGAAACGATCATGATGGTTTTGCAAGACACCGATGGCCGGGTGTTTTTGACGCCATGGGACAAAGAAGGCGCGGCGGAAAACGAAGTGTTGGATGATGGGAAAATTCTATCAATCAAGATTGTTTCGGTGGGGGATGTCTCCTATGGCATCTATTCCGATGTAGAAGCCGAAGCCTTTATTTGCTTTGCGGGTGGCACGTTGATTGACACCGATCAGGGGCAGGTCGATGTGGCACGGGTGTCGATCGGGGATCGCGTGCGCACCATGGATCATGGATATCAGGAAATTCGCTGGATTGGCGGGCGCCGCGTGTGCGCGGTGGGCAACGTCGCGCCGATCCGGATCAGGGCCGGGGCGCTAGGCGAGGGCGTGCCTGCACGCGATTTACGGGTGTCGCCACAACACCGGATTTTGGTACGCTCGAAAATCGCCAAACGGATGTTTGATACGCCCGAGGTGTTGATACCGGCCAAGAAATTGCTTGGCTTGCAGGGGGTGACGATTGACACTTCGTGCCGTTATATCACCTATTGGCATTTCCTGTTTGACCGCCATGAAATTGTGTTTGCCAACGGGACCGCGAGCGAGAGCCTGTTCACGGGCAAAGAGGCGCTTAAGGCGGTGGGGAACAAGGCGCGCGATGAAATACTGACGCTTTTCCCCGAATTGGCAGCGACTGATACAGATCGGGAGGCCGCGCGTCCGATCCTGCCGGGGAAAGTGCAAAGCCATATGGTTGCGCGTCATGCCAAGAATGCACAGCCGATTTATCAAAATTAGGCAGGCGTGCCGGTTTTGACGGGGCGGGTGAACCTGTATATCAGGGAGAGGCACGAATATGCACCTCTGAAAGGCGCGCCTGATGACCGTTTTAATCGCCACCAGCACCGATGATTTTGACCCCACCGAGGTTTCTGTGCCATGGGAAATATTGCGCGCGGGCGGGGTGGATGTCAGATTTGCCACCGACACCGGCACGGCAGGACGGGCCGATCAACGGATGTTGGACGGGCAGGGGTTTGGCATTCTGAAACCGGCGCTTATTGCACAGCGCCCCGCTCGTGAGACCTACCAACGGATGCTGTTGGACACAGCATTCCAAAACCCGATGTCCTATGCGGATATCAATGTGGCGGATTTTGACGCGCTGCTGTTGCCCGGTGGTCATGCCAAAGGCGTTATTCCCTATCTGGAATCGCCGGTTTTACAGCGCGCGATTGTCGGTTTTTTCAAGACCGGAAAACCGGTGGGCGCGATTTGCCACGGGGTTGTGGCGGCATGCCGCGCGATTGACCCCGCGACCGGAAAATCGGTGCTGTATGGGCGTAAAACCACCGCACTTTTGAAACGGCAGGAACGCCTCGCCTATCACCTTACCCGCCGCAAGCTTGGTGATTATTACCTGACCTATCCGGTGACAGTCGAGGATGAGGTCACGGCATGTTTGCGATCAGCGGATGATTTTGCGCAGGGACCAACGCCGGTTTTGCGTGATAACCCGCAGCATATGAACCGCGGGTTTACCATGCGTGACGGCAATTATCTCTCGGCGCGCTGGCCCGGGGATGTTTATCGGTTTTCGACCGCGTTTCTTGAAATGGTCCGCCAAGCGGCCCGCTAAGGCGGAAATTGTCACCGCTACGACCAAATACCACCCGTATTTAGCGTCACAATATTACCGCATATCTGCCCACAGCTTGGCCATAATCTGGCCCGATCCAGCCGTATTGCCCCGTTAGGTATTCCTTAACAAAGGGAATGTGGGCATGTCGAAAACACCGAATAAATTTGCGCAAATCGCCGCGATTGCCGCGAAATCCGGCTTTACTCACGCGATGGAACAACATTTTGCAGTGTTTTTGAAACGCTCCAACAGCCGCCTGATTGTGACCTTTGATAATATGAAAAGCCGCGATATGGCGGGGCCGCGTATGCCGTGGGGCTATGGATTCGTGAAATCGCAAGGCGCGTCGCATCTGTCGGTGATGATGGGCGGGCGCAACGACTGGTTTCGTCATGCTCAGGTGGCCGAAATGTTTGACACCCTGAAAACCGAAGGTTTTTTTAACCAGTTTAGCGATGTGGTTTTTTATGGCAGTTCGATGGGGGGCTATGGTGCCTTGGCCTATTGTTCGGCGGCCCCGGGTGCGCGGGTGATTGCCGCGACCCCGCAAACCTCGCTTGATATGGCGCTGGTGCCTTGGGAAACCCGTTATGATGCGGCACGCGCGCGCGGCGATTGGTCCGGTGCCTATGCCGATGCCGCCGTTGAGGCCCGTTCGGCGCGCAAGGTTACAGTGCTCTATGATCCCTATTTTGAACCGGACCAACGCCATGTGGCCCGTCTTGACCCAACCAATCTGGTGGCGCTGCGTTGCCCGTGGATGGACCACAAAGTGATGCCTCGGTTGAATTATATGGGGTTGTTAAAACCGGTGATTAACGGCGCAATTTCCGGCGATCTTGATTCTAACGGCTTTACCCGCATGTTTCGCCAGCATCGCGCCAATAAATCGCGCACCCGCACCGTGTTGCAAACCGCCTTGGCGCGCGGTCATAAACAGCGGGTCGCACGCGCCCTTCATAGCCTGAATTCAACCAATCCCAATTGGAATTTCCGCCGTCTGCGCATCGAAGCGCAGGCCTGACAGGGGCTATTTCTTGATCGGCACCCCGTAGAGTTCAAGCTTGTGCCCCTTGAGACGATAGCCGAGCTTTTCAGCGATTTTATCCTGCAAAGCCTCGATTTCGGGATCGCAAAATTCGATCACCTCGCCGGAATTCATATCAATCAAATGGTCATGGTGTTCGCGTTCGGCATCTTCATACCGCGCGCGCCCGTCGCCAAATTCATGTTTGTCCAGAATACCGGCTTCTTCAAATAATTTCACCGTGCGATAAACCGTTGCAATCGAAATTTTCGGATCGCGCGCCGACGCCCGCGCATAGAGTTCCTCAACGTCGGGGTGGTCATCGCTGTCTTGCAATGTTGTGGCAATGGTGCGGCGTTGATCGGTCATCCGAAGACCGGACGCCGTGCAACGCATTAGGATAGTTTCGGGCATGATCCGCGGCCTTTATAAATGTTGCACCTGTTTTAAACCAATTGCCGCGCTTAGAAAACCCGTCAAACCATCTGCGGTGATATTGCCACCTGCGGTGATTTGGCATGTGCACGCGGGGTTGACTTTTGGCGCGCCATATCCCATCTGGTGCCTTGACGTGATGTTTTCATGCCGCGTGAGCAATCAAGAGTGACCCGGAATACGACCGAGGTCCCCAAAACATCACTTTCGTTCCCAAAATCACGCGTGGGTTCAAGTGTAAGTCGGCGATCGGGCAATGATGTCTTGGTGGCTTTGGTCTGGCACAACCCCGTTCGTGGCGTCCCTCAGTTGGGGGCGTCGTGATATTTATGATGTGCGCAACTGTTTGCGCCGAAGGAAAAAGAAATTGAATCAATTTGAAGAAATGGGTCTGCCCAAACATCTGGTCACGCGTTTGACCACACTTGGCATGACCGAACCGACCCCGATTCAGGGCCGCGCCATTCCCTATGCGCTTGACGGGCGCGATGTGATGGGGCTGGCCCAGACCGGCACCGGAAAAACCGCCGCTTTTGGCCTGCCGCTGATTGCGCAGATGCTCGAAGATGGCAAACGTCCCCAGAGCAAAGTGGTGCGTGGGCTGGTGCTTGCGCCAACCCGCGAACTTGCCAATCAAATCGCCGAATCCCTGCGGGATCTGGTGATGGGTACCCCGCTCAAGGTGGGTATTGTTGTGGGCGGCGCCGGAATTGGCGGGCAAATCAAACGGCTCGAACGCGGGCTTGATTTGTTGGTGGCAACACCGGGGCGGTTGCTCGATCTTTTGGATCGCCGCGCGCTGACCTTGGACCAAACCACGTTTCTGGTGCTGGACGAAGCCGATCAAATGCTTGATCTCGGGTTTATTCATGCCCTGCGCAAAATTGCCGGTCTGCTGCCGGAAAAACGTCAAACCATGTTGTTTTCCGCCACCATGCCGAAAAATATGGCCGAATTGTCGAAATCCTATTTGACCAACCCGATGCGGGTCGAAGTGGCCCCACCCGGTAAAGTCGCTGATAAAATCACCCAATCGGTGCATTTCATCGCCAAGGCCGAGAAAATGAAACTGCTGATCGAATTGCTCGATGCGCACCGCGATGAATTGGCGTTGGTCTTTGGGCGCACCAAACATGGCTGCGAAAAAATGAAACGCACCTTGGAAAAGGCCGGTTACGCCGCCGATTCCATCCACGGCAACAAATCCCAAGGTCAACGTGAACGCGCCTTGCGCGCCTTCAAAGCCGGTGAAACCCGGGTGTTGGTAGCCACAGATGTGGCGGCGCGGGGTCTTGATATCCCGCTGGTGCGTCATGTTTATAACTACGATCTGCCCAATGTGCCGGAAAACTATGTCCACCGTATTGGCCGCACCGCGCGTGCCGGTGCCGATGGCGCGGCGGTGGCATTTTGTGCGCCTGATGAAATGGGCGAACTAAAAGACATCCAGAAAACCATGGGCATTTCAATCCCGATTGCCTCGGGTCGCCCTTGGGAAGCGATTGATGCCCCAAGCAAACCCAAAGGTCGCGGCGGTCGCCGTGGCACAGGTGGCGGTGGTGGCCGTCCGGGCGGCGCATCTAGCGGCAAACCCGCTGGCAAACCCGGCGGCCAACGCAATCGCCGTCGCGGCCCCGCGCGCGGCAAAGGTGGCCCAAAAGCCGCCTAAACCACAATAAAAAAGGGGCGTCGCACATCGCAACGCCCCTTTTTTCATGCCATGCCACAAGTGAAACGCAAATGGGGCGCGCCGCTTGGGGTTTCTTTTTCGTCTAAATATCCAAATCCCGACCGCCCCTCAGGTGCTTGGTTTACGGTTGATAAACACCAATCCCAACGCCACCAAAACCAATCCGCCAAATATCTCGCCACCGATGTCTTCACCCAATAACATCCACCCCATCAAGACGCTAAACGCGGGCGATAGAAAACTAAAACTGGCCACGCCGGACGCCGGATAACGCTTCATCAGGAAGAACCAGAACAAATAGCCAAAACTGGCCACGGCAAACACCTGAAACAACAATCCGGCGAAATGGATCGGGGCAAGGTCGCGCAAAAGCGGTCCGAAAAACGGCGCAAACACCATAAGCAGGACCGAAGACACCGCCAATTGCCACAACAACTGCACCTCGGGTTTTTCTTGCGCCAACGCGGTCACCCGCACCGTCAATGCAATCCCGCCCCAGCCAAGTGCGGCCCCCAATGCCGCCAAATCCCCAATGAGATTGGCCTCGCCGTTGTCGCGATCCACCAAAACCCAGATCACGCCGGCCATCGCCAACAACAGACCAAACCCGCGCACCCGCGTCAGGCGCTCGCCCTCGATCCAGAAATGCGCAGCCAAAGCCAGAAACACCGGCATCGAATAGAAAATAATGCTGGCGCGCGACACCGCCGTAAGATCAAGCGCAATATAGAGACAGACAAATTCTGCGGTGAACAACAGCCCCGCCAAAACGCCCGCCATCGCCAACGCACGTGACGGGCGGGTGATCACAATGCCGCGTATCCGCATCCAGACCAGCAACACACACACAGCGCCAAAACCGACCGCAACGCAGCAAGAAACACCGGCTGAAATCCGGCATTGGTGGTTTTGATCACCACTTGGTTAAAGGCTAGAACCACCGCGAACCCGATAAGGGCGATTGCGCCGATGCCGTCTATTTTGTCTTTGCGTTCCATCTCGCCACTTGGCGACACATCGGGCAAGGCGTCAAGCGCCCTATTTGCGAAACCGGCCAAAGAACCGCGGGAAAAAGCGCGGATTGCGCCGCACAAAATCGCCAATCACCCCCGGTAATCCGCTTCTGTCGCGTCCTTTTAAATATATATACCCCGATCCGGCCCCGATAAACGCCCCAAGCATATCCATGATCAAATCACCCATCGTATCCAAAAGACCGGATTTCTGCATGTTAAGGCCAAAGGACTGATCCATCAAAAATTCGAAAACTTCCCAAATCACTCCGATGGCTATGGCAAAGCAAAACGCAAATACCGCAATGGCAAAATGCGGGGCGGCAAAACGGTCGCCTTGGAACATCATGAACACCAGAACAAACCCGATCAACCCGAACCCCGCGGCCGACCCGCCGTGCAGCATGATATCCCACCACCAGAACCTGTTATAAAAATCATAGGCCTCGCCAAGGAAAAGCGTGCCGGCGACAAACAGAACCACCGCCGCGATAAACACCGGCGGCACCGTAATATTGGCCCAACGCGCCACCAGAAGCGGGGCCACCGAAACCGCCAACGTGATCAACGCCAAAAATCCGAGCGAATAATGCCCCGTAACCAGCGCCCCGAAAGCCAGAACCGCCAGCAACGTCCAGATAATTTGGGTAAGCAGGCTTTGCGTGCGAAACACCGATGACAACCTCTCTGATTGGTCCCATATAGACTGTATGAAGGACGCCTCGGTCAAAATAGCAAGCTATAACCTGCAAAAATGTGTCGGACTGGATTTACGCCGCCGCCCGTCGCGGTCTTTGCAAGTGATTGACGCAATCGGGGCCTCGATTGTGGTGCTGCAAGAGGCCGACAAACGGTTGGCCCCGCGCCCCGCCGCCTTGCCCGCCGATATGGTGACCGATGCCGGTTGGGATATCATTCCCTTTGCCGCGCAGGCCAATACCGGCGGCTCGCTTGGGTATCACGGCAATGCGATGTTGATCCGCCCCGATATAACGGTCGAAAGCTGCGGCCATATCGCCCTACCGGGGTTAGAGCCGCGCGGCGCGATATTTGCCGATCTGGACACGCCGATCGGGGCGTTGCGGGTGGTTGGTTTGCACCTTGGATTGATCCGGCGGTTCCGTCTGTTACAGGTCGCTGCCATTGTCCGGCATCTGCGCGACCTTGCGCCACGGCCCACCCTTCTTGCCGGTGATTTCAACGAATGGGGAAATGGGCGCGCTATGGACACAATGGCGCAAGGTGTTGATTTCCTTCCCGCAATGGCAAGTTTCCCGGCCCCGCGCCCGATTGCGGCGCTTGACCGGTTTGCTATCAGTGACGATTTGCGCGCCACCGCCCAAGGCGTGCATATTGCGCGCCCCGCCCGCGTTGCATCGGACCATCTACCGGCGTGGGTTGATCTGGGGCGATCCGGCGCGCCACAGTAACCGGATCACAGCTGGAAGCGATGCGCCTTCCGTGATAGATTGGTTGAAACGCGCATAAAACAGGGCAGGCACATGAGCATTTTGCAAATTACTTCTCTTCTCATCGTGCTTGCGGGCGTGTTTGGGTCGATCAACTATCTTTTTCTGAAACTGCCGTCTTCTATCGGTATCCTGATCGTGGCTTTGTTTGCCTCTTTCGGGGTTTTGGGGGTCGATTATTTTTTTCCGGCGCTTGGCATGGCCGACGGATTGCGCAGCGTCGTCTACAGCATTGATTTTTCCGATGCGCTGCTTGAAGGCATGTTGGGCCTGCTGCTGTTTGCCGGTGCCTTGCACGTCAAATTATCGGATTTGCGGCGTGAATGGGTGGCGGTATTTCTAATGGCGACCATCGGCATTGGCCTGTCCACGGCGGTGGTCGGGTTCGGGTTTTCATGGCTCACCGGCATGCCGTTGATTGTGGCGCTGGTGTTTGGCGCATTGATTTCGCCGACCGATCCGGTGGCGGTTCTGGGGGTGTTGCGCGAGGCCAATCTGCCCAAATCCCTCGAAACCAAGATCGCCGGTGAATCGCTGTTCAATGACGGTGTCGGCTATGTGGTGTTTCTGGTTCTGGTCGGGATTGCCTTTCCGGTGATGAACCACGGGGCGGGCGACGAAAGCGTGCTGTTTTCTGCTGGAAAACTATTCCTGCAAGAGGCGGGCGGCGGCGCGGTTCTCGGGCTTGTTCTTGGCTGGTTGACGTTTCGGGTGATGCGCCGGATTGACGATTATTCGCTTGAGGTGCTGATTACCTTGGGGTTGGCGTTTGGCGGTTACGAACTCGCGGTGTTCCTGCATGTGTCGGCACCGATTATGGCGGTCTGTGCCGGATTGTTGATCGGCGACATTGGCACCAAACATGGCATGTCCGAAGAAACCCGCAAATATGTCGAGGCGTTTTGGAAATTGATTGATGAAATCCTCAATGCGGTGCTGTTCCTGTTGATCGGGTTTGAAGTGTTCGCCGTGGCGTTCAAGGCCGAATTCATGACCTCGGCGATACTGGCGATTGCGTTGGCGTTGACGGCCCGATTGATCGCGGTGGCGGTGCCGGTTATGATTCTAAAACCGTTCCGCACGTTCTCGCAAGGGGTGGTGCCGATTATGACATGGGGCGGCCTCAAGGGCGGGATTTCGGTGGCTTTGGCGCTGTCCTTGCCTGAAGGCGAATGGAAGCCGCTGATCCTGACGTCGACCTATGTGATCGTTATTTTCTCTATTGTTGTGCAGGGGTTAACCGTGGCACGGGTGGCAAATCGTATGGGGCGCGAACCGGATTTGATGTGATATAGGGCGATTTGGCCGCATTTACCGACGTGGCGTGCGCTGATAATTCATATGCTATGGACAGGGCGATTTACTGAAGGTTAGAAAGTTGTTGCAAA
>JAUZRV010000015.1 GCA_030950105.1 Rhodobacterales bacterium
GTAACTGTAGTCTCTGTCATGGCGTATCTTTCCTTTCCTGGAAATATTGGATGCATGAATCACATCCATGATACGCCACCTGAAAATTATGCCATCACCAAGATTCGCGGTTAACTCCCAAATACAATGTCATTTTGGCGCGCTTCCGGTAAATGAGCCGCAAAAAACCAGAAACGTCCGTTCGATCGTTGATACCGGCGGCGCCAAATCAATGCATCTTCTGGCAGGGCAAGGCCGACTTCTTCCTGCGTTTCCCGCAGAACGCAGCGCTCCGGTGTTTCACCATCTTCACGGCCGCCACCCGGAAAATCCAGATACCCCGGCCACGGAATACCGGCGCGCAAGTCCCGCGTAATCACGAGCAAACGAGCGCCCAGAAACAGCGCAATTTTTGCCCCTTCAAAATTTTCGCTATCGGGCATCTTCAACTCTCCACGCCCCGTATAAAAACTGTTTAGATCAATCTATTTGTCGTCATTAATATCGCGGTCAAATATTTTCACCTGCCGATCGCGCACGCCAACGATCCGGCGCAACCCAAACCACGCCAACAACGAAAAACACGCAAAAGCCACCAACATCATCGGCAAAGAGGTCGCCAAATACAGCGCAACCGGTCCGCCCAACGCCAACACAATCCCGACCAACGCCGCCCCGATTGCGAACCCCAGAAGGATAAACCCCGGTGCGAAAATCTCAAGGATTGCCAAGACCAGCGCCGCCGCCAACCAGACCCACCATAACGCCCACATCACGATTTTCCTTTCAACAGATTGAACGCGTCGCCAAACGCATCAATCGCCGATGACGGGATGATAACCGTTTGTTTTCCCGCGCCTTTTCCAATTTCGCTCAAGGCCTCAACTTGCTTGAGCGCCACCTGATATTGCGCGGCTGCAATCCCGTGTTCGGCAATCGCCTTGGCCACAACTTCGGTTGCATAGGCTTCTGCATCGGCGGAAACACGGCGCGCTTTGGCGGCCTGTTCTGCGGCATAAAGTTCGGCATCGGCGTTCAATTCCACTGCCCGCTTGGAGCCTTCTGCATCGGTCACCTGCGCACGCCGCGCCCGTTCCGCATTCAATTGCTGCAACATTGCGTCGCGGGTCGCCTGATCAAGATTCACATCAAGAATTTCGGTCCGCGTTACCTCGATCCCCCAATCGTCAACCGCATCTTCGACCTGCGCTTTGATTTTCGCGATCAATTGCTGGCGATTTGATTGCACCTCGTCAAGTTCCATTTCGCCAATGCCCGAGCGCACAATTCCCGCCACTGTAGTAGCAATCGCGGCATCCACATCGCGAATACGATAAACCGTTTTTTCCGGCTCGGTGATGCGGTAAAACACGCTGGCTTCGACCTGCACCAATACATTGTCGGCGGTTATCGCATCCTGGCTCGCCAATGGAAGTTGCCGTTCCAGAATGGAAATTTTATGCCGGACACGATCCAGAAAAGGCACCACAAAATTGATCCCAGGCCCAAGAACCGAGCGCAAGCGGCCAAACCGTTCAACCACAAACTTCTCTGACTGCGGCACGATGCGCACCCCCAAAAGGATGCTGACGATGATAAAAATGGCCAGCAATATCAATACGATATTGCTGCTCACGAGGTTAAGCATCAAGTCTTCAAAACTATTTTGACTATTCATTTCATTCCTACCAATTCTTAAATAATTCCGTATCAACCTATGCACAAACCTTGCGGTTTTAAAGGCCCCAACGCCAAAGACATCGCTTCACCTGCACCGTTTCATCTGCATTGTAAATCCTGCTGTTCGGTTGTATTTTACGCCCATGCCCGCACTTTGCCAAGACTGCCTAACTCCGTTTGAAAACGGCACCCGTTGTCCGGCGTGTCGCAGTCCGCGCATTGTCTCGCATCCGGAACTTTTCGATCTTACAATCGCCCATATGGATTGCGACGCTTTTTATGCTTCGGTTGAAAAACGCGATGATCCGTCCCTGATCGACAAGCCGGTCATCATTGGTAGTCGTCGTCGTGGTGTGGTTTCTACCGCCTGCTATATCGCACGGATTCGCGGGGTGAAATCCGCCATGCCGATGTTCAAGGCCCTCAAACTCTGCCCCGATGCCGTGGTCATTCGTGGTCGTATGGATGAATACGTTGCCACCTCGCGTCGCATCCGTGCCCTGATGGAAGAACTGACCCCGATGATCGAACCGCTCTCGCTTGACGAGGCGTTTCTTGATCTTTCAGGCACCCAAAACCTGCACGGTGCGCCACCCGCCATAATGATGGCCCATCTGGTGAAACGGATGCGCGATGAAATCGGCATTAGTGGTTCTATCGGGTTGAGCCATAACAAATTTCTGGCCAAAGTTGCCTCTGATCTTGATAAGCCGCGCGGGTTTTCCGTCATTGGCAAGGCCGAAACCGCTGCATTTCTGAACGACAAACCGGTGCGGATGATCTGGGGCGTTGGGCAGGCCACACAGGCGTCTTTGAACAAGGCCGGTATTCATACATTTAACGATCTGTTGCGATGGGAAAGGGTCGATTTGTCAAACCGTTTTGGCAGCATGGGGGACCGCCTCTGGCATCTGGCGCGCGGTCAGGATTATCGGCGGGTATCCAACAACGCCCCGATCAAATCGATCTCAAAAGAAACCACATTTAACGAAGACACGGCCAGTGTTGATATCCTCGATGGTCATCTGTGGCGGTTGGCCGAACAGGTCGCTGACCGTGCCAAAGCCCGCAATTTGGCCGGACGGGTTGTGACCCTGAAATTAAAGCGCGCGAATCATACGCTTGTGTCGCGGCGCCTGTCTTTGCGCGACGCCACACAACTTGCCGATACCATATATACCACAACGCGCGGCCTATTTGATGGTGTCGGAAATCAAGGACCATACCGCCTCATTGGGGTAGGAATCGCCGATCTCATCCCCGAAGAAAAAGGCGACCTTTCCGCTGATCTCCTTGATTCAAATGCCAAAACCAGAAGCAAGACCGAGCGCGCAACCGATATTATCCGCAACAAATTTGGCAAGGACGCGATCTTGAAAGGGCGCGCATTGCGATAACCTGGTCGCGCATTGTCCGTTGCTTAACCTATTGCGGTCAAAGTCGGCAATAATGTGTAACGCGTAGGATTCAATATGGGAAATGAGAATTTTCAAACCAGTATTCAGGCGGCTATTGCGGCCCACGGGCAATGGAAACTGCGCCTGAAACAGGCCATTGCCATTGGCAAAATTGACGCCAATCCCGAAGATGTCGCTGTTGATAACAAGTGCGAGTTTGGCAAATGGCTGCATGGGCCGGGCCTCACGCCGGAAATTAAAGAAACCAAACCCTACCAAGTTGTGAAACGATTGCACGCCGAATTTCATATCTGCGCAAGCCAGATATTGAAACATACAGAAGCCGGAGAAACCGAAGCGGCTAGGGCGTTGATGCAGGGCGAATATACCGAACGCTCTCAAAAACTGATGCTGGTTTTGACCAAATGGAAAATGGAAATGTCCTAATTTCCTTATTGTCGTTCTCCACCATTCTACAGGACCTGCGAAATGAGTATTCACAATTTTGACGACAATATCCGCACCGCAATAAGCGCCCATGGTCAATGGAAATTGCGCCTTAAGCAAGCGATTGCGACCGGAAGCATTACCGATGATCCCAAAGAGGTTGCCCTCGACACACGCTGTGATTTTGGCAAATGGATGCACGGGGCAACCCTCACCCCGGAAATCAAGGCGTCAAAACCCTATATCGTCATTAAACGGCTACATGCCGAATTCCACGCATGTGCGGGCCAAATACTGGTGCTAGCAGAAAACGGAAAAACCAAAGAAGCCGAAGCAATGATGCAGGGCGAATTCAACATTTTGGCCAAGAAACTTATGCTGACCCTGACAAAATGGAAGGCGGAAATGGTTTAGCGCCTGACCACAGCAACTTTTGCCAACTTATCATTCCGCAGCAAGCGACCGTTCAACCCGGCCAATTTGCGCAATCTCGCCAATAACTGTTTTCATCAGATGCCGAAACGCCTTAAAATTATTGTTTGGCCGGACAAGTTGCTCATTCATATAAATCGCGCGGTCTATTTCGATCTGGATAGCATGCTGATTTCGGGAAGGGCGACCATAATGTTGTGTGATATAGGCCCCCGCAAAGGGCGCATTGCGCGACACGGTTAACCCGGCATTTACAAAAGCTTGCTCAACCCGGTCAACGATTCCGCTGCTCGCCGCTGCACCAAAACGATCCCCCAGAACCACATCCGGCCTCGGAGCACCACTTCGCGCGATCACATCCACGGCTTCGTGCGGCATTGAATGACAATCAATCAAAATTGCCTCGCCAAACAAGGTATGCGCGTCATCAAGAATACGTTGCAACACCTCGTGATAAGGGCGCCAATAGTTTTCTATTCGGCGTTTGGCCTCTGACATGGGTAATTTATTTCGATAAATCACCCGCCCATTGGACACCACCCGCGGGATCACCCCAAGACCCGAAGCCACACGCGGGTTCTGGCTTTGTTTACGCGCGCCGTTTATCAATGCCGGATCAAGCTCCTCGGAGCTACGGTTCAAATCCAGAAACGCCCTCGGCGCTCCCGCTTTGAGAAAAGGCGCGCCCACTTTGGAAGCCTCCTCAAAAAGGTGGTCCACAAACGCATCCTCCGAACTGCGGATAACATGCGCATCAAGCACCGTTTGCCGCATAAAGGACCAGGGATAATCCCGCCCGCTATGGGGCGACGCGAAAACAACACTGGTGGTGCGTTTGTGCGGATTAATCAAATGGTAGGCGGCCTTGGGCATCATCTCTCCGTTTCCCGACCACCTTAGGCTGAAAACTCGGATCAGGGAACAAATATTGCATCATCTTGTTTTCGCGCCGCTAATTCCCTGCAATTGCTCTTGATCCCTTTGCCGACTCCACTTATAGACGCCGCTACTGGCGCAGGTTTTTGCGCCCCTTTTTAATGGGGTGTCGGGATTTTTGTTGGTTTCATGGGCGCTTAGCTCAGCGGTAGAGCACTTCGTTGACATCGAAGGGGTCACTGGTTCGATCCCAGTAGTGCCCACCATGTTTTTCATGCCCGTTTCGGGTGTAACGTAACCGGCGCAAATATCTGCGCCTTGATTGAAGGAGAGGACCTATGAAGGTCAAGAACTCGCTCCGTTCGCTTAAGAATCGGCACCGTGATTGCCGCGTTGTGCGCCGCAAAGGCCGCGTCTACGTGATCAACAAAACACAACCTCGCTTCAAAGCCCGCCAAGGCTAAGAAAGCGACGATTTTTCCGGCTTAGGCTTGGAAATAGGCTGTTCCTGATGGGAACGGCCTTTTTTTCGTTGCGCGTTCGTGTTTGTGTAACCACAACAAATATTTCCAACAGGACACACCATGATCAACCAACTTCGCAGCCTTCTCGGGGAGAAATACGTTTTGACCGGCACCGATACGGCACAATGGTCGCGGGATTGGATTGGCGGGTATGCGTGGCAACCGATGGCCGTTGTGCGCCCCGCCAATACCCACGAGGTTTCACAAATCGTCAAACTCGCCAATGCCAATGCGACCCCGGTTGTTCCTGTCTCGGGCAATACCGGCCTTGCGGGCGGCACCAGCGCGCAAAATTCAATCATGATTTCCCTCGACCGGATGAACGAGATTCGCGAAATTCGCCCCGAGGCCCGCGTTGCCATTATCGAAGCCGGGGTGATTCTCGCAAAACTGCACGATGCCACCGATGCCCTTGATTTAATTTTTCCGCTAACGTTCGGTGCGCGGGGGGCGGCGATGATCGGCGGCTGCCTTTCAACCAATGCCGGCGGGTCAAATGTGTTGCGTTATGGCAATACCCGCGATCTTTGCCTTGGTCTCGAAGTGGTGCTGCCCAATGGCGAGATCATGGATATCATGTCGGAACTGCACAAAGACAATTCCGGTTATAACCTCAAGCATCTGATGATCGGGGCCGAGGGCACATTGGGCATTATTACCGCTGCCGTTCTCAAACTTTCGCCAAAACCGGGGGCCTATGCCACGGCAATGGTCGCGGTTTCGTCGCTGGACGCGGCCTTGATTCTGCTCAACCGTTTGCAAAACGCCACCGGCGGCGCGGTCGAGGCCTTTGAATATATGCCACGCAATTATATCACCGAACATCTGGCGCTCTCGCCGATCGCACGTGCCCCGTTTGACCAAAGGTATGACGTGAATATTCTGGTTGAAATCGGTGCCACCTCTCCGCGCGATTGCACCCTTGATGACAATGGCCAAACCCCGATTTCCGCCAATCTCGAAGCAACCTTGGCGGAGTTTTTCGAAGACGGTATGGTGCTTGATGCTGTTGTTGCCCAGAACGAGGCGCAGCGCAGCGAGATGTGGGAACGCAGAGAAGCCGCCGCAGAAATATCAATCTCGAAAAAACCCATTGTTGGCAGCGATATAGCGCTGCCTCTCGACAAAGTTGCCACTTTTCTGGCACGTATAGACGCCCGTCTTCCCCAAATTGATATTGGCGCCGAGAGCATTAGCGTCGCCCATCTTGGTGATGGTAATATCCATTATACCGTGCGCCCAGCGTCGCATGATCCCGCAGTTCACGACCAAATCATGGAAGCCGTCGAAGAAGAAGCCCTCGCTTTGGGCGGGAGCTTTTCGGCGGAACACGGGATTGGGCTCTCGAAAAAACCGTCAATGGCACGGCGTAAAAATCCGGTGTCATTGCAGGTTATGCGCGCCATCAAAACCGCGCTTGATCCCAATAATATCATGAACCCGGGCAAGGTTATTCCCGACTAAGGGTTTCGTCTTCAATTGCGCCAGTCGAAAAAACCGTCACCGGCGCGCGCCAACAACCGCGCCGCCATTTCACGCCCCATATCTGCGCCGTCTTCAATCGCGCAGGTGGCATCATCCGTAAGGCGTTCCGACCCGTCGGGGCGCAACACTTCTCCGCGCAGGCGCAAATTGCCGCCGTCCAATTCGGCCAATCCGGCAATCGGGGTTTCGCATGATCCATCAAGCGCGGCCAAAAAAGCGCGCTCGGCCAATAGGCGTTGGCCGGTTTTTTCATCGTGAATCGCTGCCAACATATCGGCAACCCGCGTATCATCAACGCGCCGCTCTATCCCGATCGCGCCTTGCGCCACGGCGGGCAACATATCTTCGACTTCGATCGCGGTGGCGGGCACGTCTGCCATATTCAAACGGTTCAATCCCGCCATTGCCAAAAACGTGCAACTGGCGACACCTTCGGCGAGTTTTTTCAATCTTGTCTGCACGTTACCGCGAAATTCCACCACATCAAGATCGGGCCGCACCACCTTGAGCTGGGCATGACGGCGCAGGCTTGAGGTGCCGACTTTGGCCCCCTTGGGCAGGTCCGACAGACCGGCGTATTGCGGCGATATAAACGCGTCACGCACGTCTTCGCGCGGCAGATATGTATCGAGAATCAACCCCTCGGGCTGCAACGTCGGCATGTCCTTCATGGAATGGACCGCAATATCAATACGCCCCGAGATCATGTCATCTTCGATCTCGCGGGTGAACAACCCCTTGCCGCCAATTTCCTTTAACGGACGATCCTGAATCTTGTCACCAGTGGTTTTAATCACAATGATTTCAAACGCTTCTTCCGGCAAATCAAACGCCGTGGCAAGCCGCGCACGGGTTTCATAGGCCTGTGCCAATGCCAATGGTGATCCACGGGTGCCGATGTTCAATGGGTTTTGCGGGCTGGGTAAATTCTGTGTCATAGCAAACCTTTAGTCGCGTCAGACTGTCCTGACAAGCCATCCCATCTTGACATCTTGTCGCCATAGGTGGACCACCCTTTATAAAGGGGACCACAATGGCACAGCAAAAGACAATATTACGGGCACTGGCAGGCGAAAAACAGGACGTTCCACCGATCTGGATGATGCGTCAAGCCGGGCGTTACCTTCCCGAATACAAGGCCACCCGCGCGCAGGCCGGTGACTTCCTGTCTTTGTGCTACAATAGTGATCTCGCCACCGAGGTCACGCTGCAACCGATCCGCCGCTATGGCTTTGACGCCGCGATTCTGTTTGCCGATATCCTGCTGGTTCCACAGGCACTGGGCGCGGATCTATGGTTTGTCACCGGCGAAGGCCCACGTCTTTCGACCATCACAACCATGAACGAATTCAACGCGTTAAAACCTGCGGATGCCATTCACGACACGCTCGCCCCGATTTATCAAACTGTGAAAAACCTGCGCGGCGCATTGCCCGACGAAACCACGTTGATCGGATTTGCCGGTGCCCCCTGGACCGTCGCCACCTATATGATCGCCGGTCGTGGCACCCCCGACCAAGGACCCGCCCATGCCCTCAAGGCCGAAAACCTCGAGGTGTTCGAGGTGCTGATGGATCGCATTACCGAGGCCACGATTGACTACCTTTCCATGCAAATCGACGCCGGTGCCGAAGTGGTCAAACTCTTTGATAGCTGGGCAGGGTCACTGAAAGGCGACGATTTCGACAAATATGCGCTTGCCCCTGCCAAACACATTATTTCCACCCTGAAATCGCGCCATCCCGACGTGCCGATCATCGCCTTCCCCCGCGAAGCCGGCGATAAATATATCGGATTCGCCAAGGCAACCGGCGCCGATTGTGTCGCCCTTGATAATTCGATCACGCCGGAATGGGGCGCACAAAACGTGCAGGTTGACGGCTGCGTGCAGGGCAATCTCGCCTCGTCCCACATGGTCACCGGCGGTCAAAACCTGATCGACGAGACCCGCAAAGTGGTTGACGCCTTCAAAAACGGCCCGCATATTTTCAACCTCGGCCACGGAATCACGCCCGATGCCGATCCCGAAAACGTGCAGTTGATGATTGATACGGTGCGCGGAAAATAGCCCTAAAACGGATGCGGCCCATCGTCGTTACCCACGCGGATTGTGTGGGTGACAATCCGGTTTTCCGCGCCAAAATGATGCAATAAATACGCTGGCTCGTCGATAAAATAGGCGCTGTCATGCTGCATCGTCAGGTCGAGTCGCAGGCGCATCGCAATGCTCGGCGCGGTGCTCACAATTGTGCCATTCCACAATGTATGCGTGGGCAAGTGGATATGCCCGCAGAGAATTCGCTCTACGTTGCTATAACGCGAAATTACCGCCCCCAACGCCTCGGCCCCGATAAATCCGTCTTCGTCGGTTTCCAGAACACCGCACTTAACCGGCGGATGGTGCATGAAAATAACAGTTGGTTTCTCCGGCGCTTCGGCAAGCCGCCCGGAAAGCCAGATAATTTGCGCCACGGATAGCTCTCCGCCCGCATCTGCCTCGCGGGTGCTATCAAGCGCAATCATGCGCACCGGATATCCTTCGATAACATAATCCCGCTTATCAATCTCGATATCCGAAATTTGAAAATCTGCGGCCACCGATCTAAGAATACTGGGATGATCGTGGTTTCCCGGCACGACATAAAACGGGCAGTGCAATTGCCCCAACATCGCAATAGCGGTCTCGGCTGCCGACGTGGTCCCCTTATCGGACACATCCCCCGTATGCAGAACAATATTCGCCGGAGGATCCATCGCGTTAATATCCGCAACACATGCCGCCAAATTATCCGCGGTCGGCACACGGCCATAGGTCAGTGCCCCGTTAGAGACGATATGGCTGTCACTTATTTGCACGATTATCATCTACATCCTGCTCCCGTTCATCTGGTTCAGAGTTTGCGGATCATGACACCCGCCGCCAACAATTCGGCACGTGTTGCACCAGCGATATCAATCGCCTCGGGCGTATCACCATGCATACAAATTGTATCAATCCGCGTCGGGATATGCTTGCCGGATTCCGCAATTATCGCCCCTGCCTTGACCATTTCGGTGATCCGTTTGGCGGCAAAACCGGCGTCGTGAATAACCGCGCCGGGTAATGAACGATCAACCAAAGTCGCATCGTCGTTATAGGCACGATCGGCAAAAATCTCGCCCGCCCAAGCACAGCCAAGATCACGCACGACGTCCTCCATCGCGGTGGCGGCAAGCACCATAATCACGATATCCGGCGCAACTTCCAGTGCGGCCTCGTAACAAAGCCGCGCCATATCGGCGTCGCGCGAGGCCATATTTGCCATTGCCCCGTGCAATTTGAAATGCCGCACAGTGCCGCCATTCACCCGCGCCATCGCTATCGCCGCGCCAAGTTGATAGCGGATGTTGTTTTGCAATGTATCAGGCGCAAGGTGGATATCCTGCCGACCGAACCCGCGCAGATCGGCGAACCCCGGATGCGCGCCAATCCCGACACCTTTTTCAACCGCCATCCGCATGGTGTGCGCCATCACATCGGGATCACCGGCATGAAATCCGCAGGCAATATTGGCCGAACTCACAATATCAAGAAGTGCCGCGTCATTGCCCATCTTCCACGGCCCAAATGATTCGCCCATATCGGCGTTTAGATCAACAATCGTTGCCATTTTCATATCCCCTATTCATCATGTCCCGCCGTTACGCCGCTTATCATCTGGTAGGATAAAAGGTCGCGAATGTCGCGCGGATCACGGACAAGCGGCTGTAGTGTTCTTTTTAAGTCGGCCAATATTTGCGCCTCGGAACGCAGGGTTTCAAGTCCCTCTTTCAACTTAATAAACTGAAATCGCAATCGTGCACCCGTCGGCGCTTGCGCGGCAAGCGGTTGATCTTGTGGCACAACCGTCGCGATCCGCGGATACCCTCCGGTGGTTTGACATTCCGGCAACAAAATAAACGGCACCCCGTCGCCGGTCATCTGGATATCACCAGGCACAATAATTTCCGACAGAATATGAAGCTGCTGCGCGGCAGTAAACGGCGCGCCCTCAAAATCGAGCTGCACACCTTGGCGATTGCCGCGTGGGCTTCTGGTAAATTCCGTGGCCTCGAACCGCGCCCGCTCCGCCTTGGAAAATCGCGCGGTTTGCGCGCTCGGGGTGATCCGCAAAATACCACCCTGAAACCTCTCGTTCATTGGCAGTTTAACATCCGCCTGATCGGCGTTTTCATCATTTCCAATCGGTAACGACATCCCCGCAACAACCGCATTGCCCACCCGCGCAGTTAGATGCGCCGCGCGGCTGCCCATCACCGGATCAGTGGCAAAACCACCCCCGACATGGAGATATCCATAAAGCCCCCGCAGCGGCGCTCCGATGGTTAATTGTTGCCCTGCGGCAACCCGATGTGTGGCATTCCATAACAACGGTTCCCCATCAATCGACGCCGTCATTGGCGCACCTGTCAGGGCAATCCGCGTATCCTGCGTCACCTCGAAAACGCCACCAAATCCAGGCATTTCCAATGCTGCAAAATCACCGCTTTGCCCCAGAAGAACCGCCCCTTCCGCCAACGCCAACCGATCCGCCGCGCCACCCCGCGACAGGCCCTGCACCATGTATCCTATCCGCCCCTTGTCCTGCACCGATAATGCCGGACCGGCGCGACGGATGATCAGTGCGCTCACTGGATTTCCTCCCAGGTGGCACCAAAATTGCCACTGCTATCTTGCACGGCAAGGTTGGCATATTTCTCGGCGTCTATGGCATCAAATATCACTTCGTCACCGGGGCGTAGCGGAAACGGCGTGTCGCTTTGTGGTCGAAATCCGCGAAATCCGGTTTGCCCGATATGACGCCACCCCGTCGGAGAATCGGCAGTGAACAACACCAATTGGCGGATCGCAACCACCAACGCCCCTGCCGGAACTTTGGCGGTTAGGGCGGTTTGACGCGGTATATTCCAGTGCTCGCCAAGCGTGCCAAGATAGGGTTGCCCCGGCGCATACCCGATGGTGAGAACCTGCACAGGGCTGTTGGAAAGTTGCATTACTGCGTCTTGCACCGTCATTTGCGCCAACTCCGCGGCCTCATCCAGTTGCGGCCCGAATTCACCGCCAAAAACCGTTGGCACCCGCCACAATTTCCGCTTTTGCGGCAACTCGGACAGTAACCAATTCCGGCTTTTCAAAAGGTCCTGTAGATCCTTTTCCATTGTCGCGTGCGAAATATATTTGGGATCAAACCCGACATAAACCGAGGTCAGCGAAGTGGTCGTTTCCTCGATACCGTCCCACGTCGCCACCTCAAGATGCGCCCGAAATGCCAAAGCCGCCCGATTGGCTGCTTCGCTCAATACATCCGAGAAACTCACCAAAATGCCCGACAGCCCAATATTGGACAGGCGCGGAAAGTTCTGATCAGGGTTGGGTTGGGTTTTGCTATCCAAGGGAATTTGCGTCCACTGATGTTTCGCCGTCAAGACAATCAAACCACGCGCTTTTAGTCAACGCATTTACCACCATTGCAAGCGTCGCGTTACACCCATTTTGCCATCGGTGGCAGGCTCATCAACACGGCATTGGCATCATGGCCGGTTTCAAGGCCAAATTTAGTGCCCCGATCATAAACCAGATTATATTCCGCATAGAGACCGCGATGGATCAATTGCGTGTCTTTATCTTCTGGCGAAAATTCGGTGTTGCGGCGTTTTTCGGTCAACGGCAAAAATGCCGGTAAAAATGCCCGACCAACATTCTGGATAAAGGAAAAATCCGCCGCCCAATCGCCGGTATTGTGATCATCCAGAAAAATCCCGCCAACACCACGCGCCCGATTGCGGTGCGGGACATAAAAATATTCGTCGGCCCATTTCTTGAATCGTGGGTAATATTCGGGATTATGCGGATCACAATGTTGTTTTTGCACACCATGAAAATGCGCCGTGTCCTCACTATATTCGATGCACGGGTTAAGATCCGAACCACCCCCGAACCACCATGCATGCGGTGTCCAGAACATCCGCGTATTCATATGCACGGCAGGCGCATGCGGGTTTTTCATATGCGCCACGAGGGATATCCCCGAGGCCCAAAACCGTGGGTCGTCCTTCATCCCTGACAACCCTTTGCGCGCCGCCATCGCGTTCTGCGCGCGTTCGCCCAATGTGCCATAAACCGTGGAAACATTGACGCCGATCTTTTCAAACACCCGCCCGCCGCGCATCACCGACATCAACCCGCCGCCCGCATCCGATCCATCATCCGAGGTGCGTTTGGTATCTGTAACCTCGAACCGTCCGGCTGGAAGATCGGCAAACGGCCCGCTGGTCTGGCTGTCTTCTATCGCTTCAAATGCCTCTACAATCTGATTCCGCAACGTGCGAAACCATGCGGAGGCCTGTGATTTTTCAGCAGCAAATTTTTCGGTCATAAATCAGGCTTTCGTAGTAATAGGTTATTAGTGCGCAGGCACAGATACCGGATCAAGCAGGCTACGCCCGCCATCCATCGTCATAATCTGGCCAGTCATAAAACCGGAACTTTCGCAGGCAAGATATTGCACCGCTTCGGCAAGTTCGGATGGCGACGCAATGCGTCCCAGCGGCGTGTGGTCTTCTATTTCACTGCGAAACCCCTGATTTTCCTTGAGGGTCGCCTTCAATGACGCACTCATCACCGACCCGAATGCCACCGCATTTACCCGGATACGATGGGGCGCCAATGCAACCGCAAGGCTGCGGGTCATCTGATCAAGGGCCGCGGTTGAAATCGAATAGGCCATCAAATCCGGGTGGGCACTGCGCGCCGCGATAGAAGACAGGTTCACAATCACACCGGCGGGGCCTTCGTCCGATCCCTCGGACTGCTTCATCATCCGGCGCGCCACACATTGCGACAGACGAAGCGCCGTCATCAGATTTTGTTGCAGCAGGTTTTCAACCGCATCTTCGTCGCAATCCAGAGGATCAGATACCATCATCTGCCGCGATCCATTGATCAGAATATCAACACTATCAAACGCATCAAGCGTCGCAGACAGAAGGTTGGCGATGGTCAGTTTCTGCCGCAAATCACCGGCAAAATAACGGGTATTACTGCCCTCGACATTCTCGCCCAGCTCCTTTTTCAGGGCCTTCTCATCCATATCAGCAAAAACAACATTGGCACCATTATCAACAAAATGTCGCCCGATAGCGAGACCAATACCATTGGCCCCTCCCGTGACGATCGCCGTTTTACCGGCAATGGAAAATGACATTTAGCGCATCCTTTTTGACGACGAGAAACCCATCATAAGCGATATCATCGCTTGTGGCGAGAGGGCCGTTGGCCATGCAGAATTTTGAACCGGCTGTTGCCCGCCACTTCTTCAACTTGGGAAAATGCCTCGTGCAGGGCCGGTTCATACGGGAGGTGCCGATTGGCAACCATCCAGAGATGCCCGTTCGGGGCAAGCATATTCGCCGCGGCCGCAATAAACGCCCGGCCGATTTCGGGATCGGCCTTGCGTCCGGCATGAAACGGCGGGTTCATCACGACCGTTTCCACACGGTTTGGGGCAGTCCACCCCGGCGCGTCCGCCCAATGGAAGTTGGCCCGTGGATCGTTCACATTTTGGCGCGCACACGCCAGCGCAGCGTAATCCGCCTCAACCAGATCAACCGATTTAACCGTTTCTCGCTCCAAAATTCGCGCGGCCAGATACCCCCAGCCAGCACCAAGATCAACAATGTTCCCGCCCAATTTCACCGGCAGGTTATCCGCCAAAAACAACGACGCCGGATCAATTCCATCCGCCGAAAAAACACCCGGTGCCGTGGTAAATCCACCTTCGACAGGTTTGGTTTCCGTTGCGGCCCAATCGCTAAGATCGGCGCCATTTTCAATCCAGAATATCTTGCCATGTGCCTTGGATATCGGCCCTGACACCGGCCCGCGCTTGCGCAATACCCGCAGCATCGATTCAACGCCGTCGGTTTTTGCACCGTCAATTATCACCGGCCCGTCACTGATTTCTGCGGCTTGGGCGATCATCGCAAAACCTTGGGCTTTGGCGCGCGGCAACACCACGATCACCGCACAATAACGCCCTTCCGGCGCGACCGAACATTCAAATCCAGCGCCCTCGAACAGATCAAAATCGGGCTTGAAGCCGGTGATGACATGGCAACGCGCCTTGGGCAGCGGCGAAATTTGCAACGGGTCATGCGGTGCAAATATCGCGATTCGGCCCTCGTCAGGCAACGTCAAACCACCCCCATCAAGGGCCAAAGACAATCGAAGATGTGACATATTTGGCTACTCTTTTTCCATCGTGCATTGAAGTGGATGCTGGTTCGCACGTGCGTGATCCATCACTTGCACCACTTTGGTTTCCGCAACTTCATGGGAAAACACCCCGACAACCGCCAGACCTTTTTTATGCACAGTGAGCATGATTTCAAAGGATTCCGCGTGATTTTTGCCGAAAAACCGCTCCAGAATATGCACCACAAATTCCATAGGTGTATAATCGTCGTTTAATAACATGACCTTATACATAGGTGGGCGTTTGGTCGTTGGACGTGTTTCGATCACCACCGACGTATCACCGTCGTCGTCAGAATGAGACATTGATAAAGGTCGTGTATTCATAAAAGATGATTCTACTTTGACGTTCCAAGGTTCTAAATGTCTATATAACTTCTTAACCCCAAGTGAAAAGAGGGAGGCGTGCCGAAGACGGCCCATATGACGAAAATTTTAACGACAATTGGCTTTGATGCCGACGACACGCTTTGGCACAATGAACGGTTTTTTCGTCTCACGCAGGCGCATTTTTCCGATCTTCTTGCCGATTACTGCGCGCCTGATCACCTGTCCGAACGGATGCTCGCTGCCGAGCGTCGCAACCTTGGGCGCTATGGCTATGGCGTCAAAGGTTTTGTTCTGTCGATGATCGAAACCGCCATCGAAGTCACCGAAGAACGCGTTCCCGCCCGTATCATTTCCGAACTGATCGCCGCCGGTCAGGACATGCTGTCCTATCCGATCGAATTGCTGCCCCACGCGCGCACGGCGGTTGAAACTTTGGCCCAAAGCCACCGGATTCTGCTGATCACCAAAGGCGACCTTCTCGACCAAGAGCGCAAATTGGCCCAATCCGGCCTTGGCGATTTGTTTGATGGCGTCGAAATCGTATCGGACAAAACCCCCGCCACCTACGAGGCCATTTTTACCCACCACGGCGAAGGAACTTCCCGCGCACTCATGGTGGGAAATTCAATGAAATCCGACGTCGTGCCGGTGGTCACCGCGGGTGGCTGGGGCGTTTATGTGCCCCATGGTGTCACTTGGGAAATCGAACATGCCGAACCGCCAAACACCTCGGATCGCTATCATGAAATTGACGATTTAGGCGCACTTCCGCCGCTGGTAGACCGCATCGAACAGCCCTAGCCCGAATTATTCATGAAGCGGCGTAAATCGTTTGGCGGGCGTAGATCAAGCTGTTGAAATGTCGTATGATTTTGGTGTTGAACAAGATCATTCACCTCCAGCAGAAAATCCAGCCCGCCATGAACGACGATACA
>JAUZRV010000150.1 GCA_030950105.1 Rhodobacterales bacterium
TGAGGGCGGAGTCTGCCTGAAATCAGGGGAGCGGGGTAAAACAGTCGCGAAAGCGGCCGCAAAACGGCTGGTGCCGTGAACCCGAGCGGCAATCGACAACTTCCGCATGCCGAAAGCCATGTTGTTCAGAGTTTCCCTAGCTTCAATGAAATCCTTGAAATGAGAAATGCAATACAACATTTTTTTCATCCCGCTGGAAATCTGGGGATAGGTAACAAAGCGAAAGATCTTAGCTTGAGATTTCTCTATTCAAACATCGATCCTCTTCTGAAAGAGAACTTCGGTTTATACGCTATAGAATATCACGAAGACCATTCTGTAGGTTACGACTATCTGGTCGGCACCCTTTTACAAAATGAATTGCGGTTCTCTATTCCTCAGGATTTTGATTTGAGCGAAATTAGTGTTTGCGAGAATCTTGAAGGGGCAAGTGATGGCTACAGATCATGGTTTGAAGCCGCGTTACGGCGTGTCGGAAAAGAACACCTACTCAAACAATAGCAAAAAGGCCCCCGCTTTCACGAGGGCCTTTTCAAATCACGATAGGAATAAAATCAAAGTCCGGTAGAGACGTCGATTGTATTACCTTCTTCCAAGGTCACATAAGCCTTTTTGACGTCTTTCCGACGGCCGATTTGGCCGCGGAAACGTTTTGTCTTACCCTTGGTGATGGTGGTGTTAACCGCTTTGACCTTTACACCAAACAGCGCCTCAACGGCCTCTTTGATCATCGGCTTGTTGCTGTCGATGGCCACTTCAAAAACCACAGCGCCATCTTCGGACGCCATTGTGGCTTTTTCGGTGATCAACGGCTTGCGGATCACGTCGTAATGGTTTGCTTTCGCGCTCATTTCAAACGGGCCTCCAATGCTTCGATACCTGCTTTGGTAATCACCAAAGTATCGCGTTTCAGGATATCATAGACGTTGGCACCCATTGTCGGCAGGATATCCAGACCTTCAATGTTGCTCGCGGCTTTGGCGAAATTTGCGTTCACCTCGGCACCGTCGATGATCAGCGCACGTTTCCAACCAAGCGACTTGATTTGCTTGGCCAGTGCACTGGTTTTTGCGTCCGTAAGGTCAGCCGTGTCGATCACAACCAATTCACCCGCAGTCATCTTGGCAGATAGCGCGTGACGCAGGCCAAGTTTACGGAATTTTTTGGTAAGATCGTGGCCGTGGCTGCGAACAACCGGACCTTTGTAGATACCACCACCGCGGAAAATCGGTGCCGAGCGGGCGCCGTGACGTGCGCCACCGGTGCCTTTTTGACGATAGATTTTCTTGGTGGAATAGCTGACTTCCGAACGGGTTTTCACCTTGTGCGTGCCGGCTTGCGCATTGTTGCGCTGCCAACGAACGACACGATGCAGGATGTCGGCGCGTGGCTCAAGGCCAAACAGGGCCTCGTCCAAATCAACCGAACCGGCTTTCTTGCCGTCAAGTTTGATCACATCAAGTTTCATGCTTCACCGCCTTCTGCCGCAGCTTCTTCAACTGGCGCATCTGCAACTGCTGCGGATTTCAAACCGGCCGGGAACGGAACACCGTCCGGCAGTTTCTTTTTCACAGCGTCTTTAATTGTGACCCAGCCACCTTTGGAACCCGGAAC
>JAUZRV010000151.1 GCA_030950105.1 Rhodobacterales bacterium
ACCTTCGTCGCCTTCGGTGCCTTCGTTGTTTTCGTCGCCTTCGTCTTGTTCGTCGCCTTCGTTGCCTTCGTCACCTTCGTCGTTTGGTGTAAACTCGTTGCCTTCGTTACCTTCGTCGGCCTCGTCACCTTCGTCGCCTTCGTTGGCTTCGTCGCCTTCGTCGCCTTCGTCGCCTTCGTTATTTTCGTTGCCTTCGTCGCCTTCGTCACCTTCGTCTAACTCGTTGCCTTCGTTGCCTTCGTCGTTGGGGGTGTATTCGTTGCCTTCGTTGCCTTCGTCGGCCTCGTTGCCTTCGTTGCCTTCGTCGCCTTCGTTGCCTTCATCGCCTTCGTTGTTTTCGTCGCCTTCGTCGCCTTCGTTGCCTTCATTCCCCTCATCGAAAGGAGAGAATTCATTGCCTTCGTCACCTTCGTCCTGTTCGTTGCCTTCGTCGTTTTCGTTGCCTTCGTCATCTTCATTGCCTTCGTTGCCGTCGTTGCTGGCGGCAAAACTAATCGGGGCAAACAGATCCGAGGCTGCAAGAAGCAATGCTTCAAGCTCGATATCACTTACGATCTCTGTTGCGGGAGTTGTGTTTGAACTGGTCATTTTGGTCTCTCCTGAATAAAGCTATTCGAAATATTTCCGTAAATTACCAAAACTCATGCCCGAACAGGCATGCCGAATTGGCAACTGGATTGAATGAAGTGCGGTTGTCGATAGCGCGGATCAAAATAAGCGCCTCACAAAAAAGAGGCTGAAGTAAGCTAAAAGAAAATACAGATCAGAAGGATCTATATCTCCTTGCGTCCGGTCATCAAAAAAACAACTCAAAATATGTGGCCCCAAAATGAAGCCTTAATAAAAACTTAAGCTACCCCCGACATAATTTATTGTCAACCGCGGGGCGAAATCCAAGCCGTCTTTTATGTATCACAATATTTTTACCCGGCGCCCGAACCCATACTGTCTCCGTGCTGATCCCGTGCCAAATCCGTGCCAAATCCGTGCATCTCGGCGAAGGTTTTGCATTTAAGGTTTTGCATTTACAGGGG
>JAUZRV010000152.1 GCA_030950105.1 Rhodobacterales bacterium
GCCGCTTCATGAATAATTCGGGCTAGAAGGCCCGTTGCCTAATGGATTTATGAAGAACCAAACGTCGGCCACAGAGCGATTTGTGGCCGACGTTCATTTTGGCTTGACGTGTATCAAGGTGTAATTGCCGGGACCTCGGTAATCTGGCGCAAACCAAGCATAGGTATGTTGGAAAATGAAAACCAAAGTTATCGAAAGATTATCAGACGTTCTTGAAAACGGAATTGATGTGCACCGCTGCGCTGCTGCGCGCGCCCTTGGCACCATGGGGGCGACAGATGCCAAAGACGCTTTGATCAAAGCATTGTTGGACGAAGACGCCGATGTGCGCACAGATGCGGCGTCGGCATTGGGCGAGTTGAATGATCCGTCGAGCGCTGCAAAACTAATGGAAAACCTGCTTGGCGATCCGGAATCTTACGTTAAAAAAGCGGCGATAGCGGCGTTGGTGAAAATGCGTTACGCGCCGGTAATCCCGTATTTGCGGGCTTTGACCACCTCGCGTTCGGACGACCAAATCGTCTGGGACGAGCAAGAGTTTTACACCGATGGCTGGGATAGCTGGGCCGATATTCAAATGGCGTCTATCAAAGGCTTGGGTGAATTTGCGGATGTTGAGGCCGTCGCGGCGATTGTGGCGGCGATGAACGACGAAATGGCGCAGGATCTAAGCGAAGTTGGCTTGACCGCGCTTGCCAATATGGGTGAAGCGGGGGCGTTCGCGATTATTGACGAATATGGCAAAGGCGATCCGCGCATGTGCCGCCGGATCGTGCACGCGATTTCAGCCGTCGAAAATCCGCATCTGGACGCACTGCAATCCGGCCTGTTGCAGGACAGTGAGGCGGCAATTCGGGCGCTGGCGCTGGCAAATTTGGCGGCAGATGACAGCGATTTGATTGATCTGTTTTCGGATGATGATGCCGCTGTGCGTTGCGCGGTTGTAGCGCATGCGGGCGCTAAAAATCCGGATATTGTGGCCGTGATGATTGCCGACCCGTCAGCAGACGTGCGCGCAGAAGTTTTCAAGGTAATTGCCGCCAACCCGGACGCGTTTCAGGATGAAAACACCGCCAACGCGGTGCAAAAAGCCATCGCAGGCGAACCAAAAGCCGCCAAGCAAGCCGCGCTTGCCTTGATTGCCCTCAAGGGGCCAAAAGTGGTCAAGGGGTTGGTGCATGTCCTGGCCAATGAGAAAATACCTCGCGAATTTCGTGTCGGAATTATCGAAGCCTTTGTTGTTGCGGGAAATGTCGCGGTGCCGGCATTGATGACGGCGGCTGGGGACAATGATCGCCAGTTGCGATTGGCAAGTCTCACGGCGCTTTCTGAAATTGCCGCGAATGATCCATCATGGCCAAACGATGCCGGTGATGGTCTTTTGTTGGCGCTGACTGGCGCGTTGGTGAAAGCCCCCGAGGAGGAATTGACCGACGAGTCCGCGACAGGGGATGCGAAAGAGGCGGCGGTGGCAGACGTCGACGAATTGGCGGAAATTGAACAAGAAATTGATGCCGCGCTACCGCTGGTTGGTGAAAAATCCGAAACGATATCTACCTTGGATGCCATCAAGGCCAATGTGCCGGACGCACCACAAGAGGCCCCCGAGGAAATCATTCTTAGCGCTGAAGACGAGAAATCGTTGGCGCTTACTAAAACCCGCAAGTTTGCCAAGCGCAAAGTCAGTTGGGAAACCGCGCTTGCGCCGCATCTTGATGTGCAACAGTTCGCGGCGCGTCTTCTCGGGGCTGTGGTGAATGAAGATGTCACCGAGAGCCTGATTTTGGCGCTTGACCAAACCGAGGACGACGAGGCGTTGGAGGCAATCCTGTTTTCTTTGGCCAAACACGGCGAAATCACCGGAGAATTGCCTGCTACGATGCAAGAGCGTCTGGAGGCGCTGATCAATTCCGACACGTCCGCAACGCGGGTTCTGGCGATCCGATGCCTCGGCTGGTTGGCGGGCGACGATATCGAAGGGATCCTCGAAGGATTGTTGAACAATGCGGACGGATTGGTGCGGGTCGAGGCCATTTTGGCGCTTGAGCATCGTGGGGCAGCGGATGACGTAACTATTGCCGCCCTGAGTGACCCGTATATCGGGGTTGGCATCGCGGCGGCACGGGCATTGGCCAAGAATAAATGCGCGGAGGTCATTGACGAGCTTGTGATTTTTGCGGGCACCCATGATGGCACTTACCGACGTGATATTGGTCGGATGTTCGGGGAATATGCCCCTGATGCAGGGGCCGAAGGTCTGTTGAAAATGCTCTCGGACGAGGCGCAAAAAAACTATTGGTTGGTGGCGATTGATGCCTTGGCCGAACTTTATCTATCGCGAGGCACGTTTGCCGATGACCCGCCTGAGGCGCGTTTGGTTGCCTGATGATGCCATCTGTTTACCCTCACAAAAAGGACCTAACATGAAGAATTTCTTTTCAAAAACAGCCATCGCATTGGCGTTGATCGGGCTTGCCAGCGGTGCCGGCGCCAAAGGGTATAAAGAGGTAGACGTTGCCAACGGTGGCAGCTTTACCGGCACGGTTTCGGCAGGTGCAAATGAAGCGGACAGCCGCAGTTTTACCATTTCGAAAGACACCGGAATTTGCGGTGAAGGCACACGCACGGTTAAGTTCGTCGAGG
>JAUZRV010000153.1 GCA_030950105.1 Rhodobacterales bacterium
CTCCCTGATTGTACTTCGATCAATTCAAGTGGCACCTTGCCCGGGTTTTCCAAAGCATGGATTTCGCCAAGCGGGATATATGTCGACTGGTTCTCCGACAGAAGCAGGGTTTCTTTGCCTTTTGTCACCCGCGCGGTTCCCGACACAACAACCCAGTGTTCGGCGCGGTGGTAATGCTTTTGTACCGACAGTTTCGCGCCGGGATTTACTGTAATCCGTTTGACCTGATAACGTCCGCCCATGTCGATGCTGTCATATTTGCCCCAAGGGCGATAGACATCACGGTGGTGTTGGTATTCTGAACGGCCTTCGGATTTGAGTTGTTTCACAATGTCTTTGACGTCCTGAACCCGTGATTTGGGCGCAACAAAAACCGCGTCTTTGGTTTCAACCACCACCATATCCGTAAGACCGATGGTGGCCACGAGGCGGCTACTTGAATTGATATAATTCCCTGACCCGTCAAGACACATCACATCGCCAATTTCACAATTGTTATCGTCGGTTTTGGGCGAAACCTCCCAAAGGGCAGACCATGAGCCAATATCGCTCCAGCCGGCATCAAGTGGCAACACCACCGAATGATCGGTATTTTCCATCACCGCATAATCAACCGATTCGTCAGGGCAGGCCAAAAACTGTGCTTCGTCGAAACGCAGAAAATCATGGTCGGCCGCTTTGCCGTCAAATGCCCCTTGGCACGCGGCAAGGATGTCGGGGCGGAATTTCCCCAGTTCTTCCAAATAACGGCTGGCGCGGAACATGAATATCCCGCTGTTCCAGTAATACCCGCCCTGTTCGAGATATGTTGCCGCCGTGTCATGATCCGGTTTTTCGACAAAATGATCGACGGTAAATGCCGCGCTTGCATCTACCGCGCGGCCACTTTTGATATAGCCATATCCGGTTTCCGGCGCTGTGGCGACAATTCCGAAGGTCACCAGATGTCCTTGCAGGGATAATGCAGTGCCATTCAATACGGCCTCTTGGAAGGCTGCGGGGTTTTTCACCTTGTGGTCTGCCGGCATCACCAACAGCACGGGATCTTCGCCACCGGCGCGCGCCTCAAGGGCCGCAAGTGCAATTGCAGGGGCGGTGTTACGTCCAGCCGGTTCCAGAAGAATACAGGCCTCGTCGCTACCGATCTGGCGCATTTGTTCGGCAGCAAGAAAACGGGTTTCTTCGCTACACACAATGAACGGGGCCGAATGGGGAAGTGCGGCAAGCCGATCAACGGTTTCTTGCAAAAGCGTGCGTTCCCCGCCCAGCGACAGGTATTGTTTTGCGTAATGTTGGCGCGACAAAGGCCAAAGACGCGTGCCCGACCCGCCAGCAAGAATTACCGGCTTCAATAGCACCTTAGGATCGTTCATTCATCTGTCCCTTCGACAATCACTTTTATTCCAACAAATATTATCCGCCCTCAATAAGGCCGGGATACCAGAGCGATGCATTTTTAAAAGCTCTACATCAATGATGCCTAAGTATGCGGCTTGGTTTGCGCTTGCAAGCCGCGCTTGCCGGTTTTGCGGCGCAGTTGCCAAAGTAAAGTACATGATATAATAGATATGCAACATAACTATAATATTACCAGCATAGGAACATAAAATGGCCGCGCCCCTTTTGAAGATCGACATCAACGACCGTGTGGCCACCTTGACGATTGAACGGCCCGAAAAACGCAATGCGATGAATGATGGTCTGCTTGCCGAGATTGATACGTTTTTCACCAAACCGCCCAAGGGGGTAAAAGTTGCGGTTCTTGTGGGCACGGCGGGCCATTTTTGTGCGGGTCTTGATTTGGCGGAACATGTGTCGCGCGATGCCGAGGCGACCATGCATCATTCGCGCAATTGGCATGCGGTGATGGACCGGATTCAATTTGGCGGATTGCCGGTTGTTTCGGCGCTGTTTGGTGCGGTGATTGGCGGCGGTCTGGAACTGGCGACAGCCACCCATGTCCGCATTGCCGAGCCCTCAACTATTTTTCAACTTCCTGAAGGGCGGCGCGGGATCTTTGTCGGTGGCGGGGCATCGGTGCGGGTCGGGCGAATATTAGGTGCCGACCGGATGATTGAAATGATGCTCACAGGGCGTAAATACGGGGCCGATGAAGGTAAAGCACTTGGGTTGGCGCATTATTCGGTGGGCGCGGGTGAAGCATTGGACATGGCACAGAAATTGGCCCGCAAAATTGCCGACAATGCGCCATTGTCCAATTACATCATGATCAACGCAATTAGCCGGATTGCCGATATGTCAAAATCCGACGGCCTATTCACCGAGAGTCTGTGCACGGCGATTTCCCAAACCAGCCCCGACGCGGTTGAGGGGCTTGCCGCGTTCCTTGAAAAACGCGCGCCAAGTTTCCGGTGAGCCGATGAAACCCGCCACCGCCCTGCCCGCCCAAAAGAACACCCGCGCCAGTGACATATCAGACAGCCAATTGCGCGGGCTATTCGGGTATAATTTAAAACGCAGCTTTAGCGCCCTACAGGTCGATCTTCTCGAAGTGTTGAGTAAATTTGACCTGCGCATGGTGCCGTTTTCGACCTTGGTGATGATTGTCGAAAATCCCGGATTGCGGCAATCGCAACTGGCCGATGCGCTGGCGATCGAGCGGCCCAATCTGGTGGTGGTTCTTGACGCGCTCGAGCGCCGTGAATTGATTACCCGCGATCGGGTTCCGACCGACCGGCGGGCCTATGCGCTGCGCGCCACTTTGGCCGGTCATCAGCTCTTTGAAAAGGCGTATCGCGCCGTGCAGACCCATGAAGCAAGGTATCTGGATCGGCTAACAACAGCCGAGAGAGAAGCCTTGTCCAGCGCCCTGAACAAGATCAGAGCGACATTTGAGGAGACCGGCGAATGAGCATGCAAAACCGATACCAACCCCATGATACCAATCAGAAAACCCGCCCTGACGGGACGGTAATATTGCGCTCGAACCATGTTATGTCACAGGTCGCGCCGTCAAGTGGTGCGTGGTTGCATCAATGGGCCGCCGCAGCCGGTGATCGGGTTTTTCTGGCCGAACGTAGCGGCGCGGAATGGCGCAGCGAAACCTACGTCAGTTGCCTCGAAAAAACCCGCGCCTTGGCCGCGGGATTACTGGCGCGCGGGTTTGACGCCGGCAGCCCGATCATGATCTTGTCGGGCAATGGTGTAGACCACGGATTGCTCACCTTGGCGGCGCAATATATCGGCGTGCCGAGCGTGCCGGTGGCCGAACAATATTCCCTTATCGAAGGGGCGCACGGGCGATTGGCAGAGGTGGTGCAATTGATCCGCCCCAAGGCCGTATTCGTGGACAATGCCGACCGCTATGCCAAGGCGATTACCCTTGATATTTTTGAAAACACCGAGATCTTCGCCAGTGATCCGGGGGCCCAGAAAGTGACGCCCATAGCCGAACTTTTGGCGCAAGGCAGCAATGGCGACGTGGACGCAGCCTTTGCCAAAGTGACGCCGGATACCGTCGCGAAAATCCTGATGACCTCGGGATCAACATCCACGCCCAAAGGCGTTTTGACCACGCAACGCATGATGTGCACCAATCAGGCGCAAATTGCCGATGCCCTGCCATTTTTGCGCGCCCGCCCGCCCCGCATTGTCGATTGGTTGCCGTGGAACCATGTGTTTGGCGGCAGCCATAATTTCAATATGATGCTGGCCAATGGCGGGTCGTTATACATTGATGATGGCAAACCCGTTGCCGGTCTTTTTGACCGCACGGTGGAAAATCTTGGGCTGATCACCGGCACTCTGGCGTTTAATGTGCCGGTTGGCTTTGCCCTGCTTCTCGATGCACTTCGGGCGGATACGACCCTTGCCCGCCGGTTCTTTGCCGAACTGGATATGATTTTTTATGCGGGGGCCTCTTTGCCCCAAGATATCTGGTCGGGTTTGGAAAGTCTTGCCAAGGCGGCTGGCGGCGAAATGCCGTTGGTTACGTCGTCTTGGGGATTAACCGAGACCGCGCCAGCCGCCATAATGCAGCATGAACCACCCCATCAATCGGGCATTGTCGGTGTGCCGCTCAACGATGTCGAGGCGAAATTGATCCCGCTTGAAGAGGGCCGTTACGAGGTGCGCGTCAAAGGCCCCAATATTATGCGCAGCTATTTCAACGCCCCACAAAAAACCCGCGAGAGTTTTGACGACGAGGGCTATTTTTTGACCGGCGACGCGATGTGTTTTGTGGATCCGGCAGACGCAAACAAGGGCCTGCGGTTTGATGGCCGCATATCGGAGGATTTCAAATTGGCCACCGGGACATGGGTGCGCGCGGCGAATCTTCGGCTTGAAATGCTGGCGTGCCTTGCGCCCTATGCGGCAGATGTGGTGATCACCGGCCATGATCGCGGTGAAATCGGCCTGTTGGTGTTTCCAAACCGCGCAGCGTGGGCGGGTATGGATATTATCGATGATGGTGATTGCCTGTCTGGCGCGGCGCTTATCAAGGCGCTCCTTCGCCCGTTAAAATTGCGCGCCGCGCAGGTTTCGGGATCGTCAAACCGCATCGCGCGCGCCATTGTCGCAAGCGAAGCGGCCCAGATCGCCGAGGGCGAAATCACCGCCAAGGGCAACCTCAATTTCCGCAAGATATTGACCCGCCGCAAACATATAGTGGAGCGGCTTTATAATGACGCCGACCCTGCCGTGATAAAATTATAGGATACACCAGATGATTGATCTTTCCAAAATCCGCGCGATTGATTTTCACACCCATGCCGAAGAACCCTGCGGCTGTCATGCCGATGACGGGTATGATGATTTGCAATCGACCATGGCCAAATATTTTCGCGCCCCGTGGGAACATCCGCCTACCATCCCCGAAACGGCGGCGCATTATCGTGAACAAAACATCGCGGCGGTGATTTTCCCCGTCGATTCAGAACGTGAAACCGGATACCGCCGTTACAAGAACGAAGAAGTGGCGGAATTGGCCGCGCAAAACAATGATGTTCTGATTCCGTTTGCGTCAATTGACCCCCACAAAGGCAAAATGGGCGTGCGCGAAGCCCGTCGTTTGATCCGTGATTTCGGCATCAAAGGATTCAAATTTCACCCCACGATGCAAGGGTTCTACCCCAATGATCGCATGGCCTATGGTCTCTATGAGGCGATTGCCGAAGAGGGCGGAATCGCGCTGTTTCACACCGGTCAAACCGGGGTTGGGTCGGGGATGCCGGGGGGCAACGGAATGCGGCTTAAGTATTCGAACCCGATGTATATGGATGATGTGGCGGTGGATTTTCCCGAGATGAAAATCATCCTCGCACATCCCAGTTTTCCTTGGCAGGAAGAAGCGTTATCGGTCGCGCAACACAAACCTAACGTCTATATTGATCTTTCCGGTTGGTCGCCCAAATATTTCCCCGAAATTCTGGTGCGCTATTGCAATTCCATCCTGCGCAAGAAGGTATTGTTCGGGTCGGATTGGCCGATGATCACGCCGGAACGCTGGCTTGCGGATTTTGACAAAATCGCCATCAAGGACGCATTGCGCCCCGATATTATCAAAGGCAATGCGGCGCGGTTGTTGGGGTTGTCATAGGATATTAAAGCGTCTCGCCAGAAACTTGAATCGCAGCTCTGTGGCGAGGTGCGCCTGACATTGAGAAGGTATGCGGCCCACGCCTTAACCCTGCCTCAGATTTAAAGCGCGGTGCTTTAACGGCGCGCGGCAAAAAATTCCTTGAGAAGAATTTCGGCATCTTGTGCCGCGATACCATCGTAAACCTCGGGGGTATGATGGCATTGAGGGTGCGCAAAGACCCGCGCGCCCTGTGCCACCCCGCCCGATTTGGGGTCGGACGCCCCATAATAAAGCCGTGCAATGCGCGCCGCCGATATCGCCGTGGCGCACATGGCACAGGGTTCCAGCGTGACATAGAGCGCATACCCCATCAGCCGTTCGGATTTCAGCGCGGCACAGGCGGCGCGGATCACCAGAATTTCGGCATGCGCAGTGGGATCATGCAATTCGCGGGTGCGATTGCCGTCACGTGCCACCACATTACCAGCCGGATCAACCAGAACCGCGCCCACCGGCACCTCGCCACGTGCGCCCGCCGCGCGTGCCTCGACCAAAGCGGCCTGCATATGGGTGTTTAATTTCATAGCTTTGAAAATGGCCCGCGATCATCCCTTTCGCAAGGGGGGAAATCACGATAAGACGCGCGCATGACACAACAACCCCCAAAAGGCGATCGCATCGCCAAAGTTCTCTCGCGGGCCGGTGTGGCCTCGCGCCGTGAAGCCGAACGTATGATCGAAGCAGGCCGGATTTCGGTGAATGGCGAGGTGATTGAGCGCGCCGCATTGAATGTGACCGATCAGGATCGTATTTCTGTGGACGGCAAGCCGATCAACGCGCCAGAACCGCCGCGCCTCTGGCTTTATCACAAACCGATTGGCCTTGTGACCACAAATTCCGACGAAAAAGGCCGCGCGACGATCTATGATGATCTGCCCGAAGAATTGCCACGGGTGATGTCGGTGGGGCGGCTTGATATCAATTCCGAAGGGTTGTTGCTGCTGACCAATGATGGCGGCATCAAGCGGCAGCTGGAATTGCCAAGCACCGGATGGTTGCGCAAATATCGGGTGCGGGTGAACGGACGGCCACAGGATCCGTCGCTTGAACCCTTGCGCAAGGGCATCACCGATGATGGTGAACGATTCCAGCCGATGAATGTGGTGATTGACCGCCAACAAGGCGCCAATGCGTGGCTAACTGTGGGGTTGCGCGAGGGTAAAAACCGCGAAATTCGCCGCGCGATGGAGGCCGTGGGCCTTAAGGTGAACCGCCTGATCCGCGTCTCGTATGGGCCGTTTCAATTGGGGCAACTCAAACCCGGTGCGGTCGAGGAAATCCGCCGCCGCGTAATGCGGGATCAACTTGGGCTTGATAGCAAAGACGATAGCGGTTTGGCCAAACCACGCCCCAAAGTGGTGCGCAAACGGCGTAAATAATGCCCAAGAACGTCCCGATTTGGGCCGATAAACAGCCCGCGCCAATACCCTATCCAACGCTAAAAATAGCGTCAAAACAGGATGTTGTGGTGATTGGTGGCGGCTTGACCGGCCTTACCCGAATTATTCATCAGACTCCGGGTATTTCCTTCCGGCGCACTGGATCGGCCGGGTTGACGGCGGCGTTTTGAACTGAGTTTAGAGTGTGCGTTGAAGGTTGATATCTGGGGGTGTTCGGGCGGCTGATGCCGCGTTGC
>JAUZRV010000154.1 GCA_030950105.1 Rhodobacterales bacterium
GCCAACCTCTACCTCGCGCGAAGATGCTTGAGGGCGGAGTCTGCCTGAAATCAGGGGAGCGGGGTAAAACAGTCGCGAAAGCGGCCGCAAAACGGCTGGTGCCGTGAACCCGAGCGGCAATCGACAACTTCCGCATGCCGAAAGTCATGTTGTTCAGAGTTTCCCTAAGGTCGTGAATATCCGGGATGAACAATTGCCAGTATGAACCATTGATAGTGGCCTTGTCGTCAGCCCGGCGGCCAGCAAGGTTAATCTTGAACGACTGATACAGCGCTGGTCTTCTCAATCAACTGGCCGGGGGCTCATCCTGACTGGCAGCAATGTTAAGATTCAATCAGTGGCGACACCCACCCAACGACCAAAGAAACCGTCAAGACACTTAGGACCGTCGAGATCAAAATCGAGGCAGAGACGCGATGCGGTGCCACGCCGAAATGCTGTGCGAGGATGTAAACATTTCCGGCAACCGGAAGGGCGGCGCAGGCAATCATCACAGCGGCGGAATACGGATTTACGTGAAATAGATAGAGCGCGCCAATGGCGACGAAAATCGGGTGCAGCACCAGTTTTGCAAACGAGAGCCAACCCGCGACGGCCATACGTTCGGCCGACTTGGACGCAAGGGAGGCCCCGATTGCGAAAAGTGCGCAGGGCGTGGCGGCCCCCCCGAGCAGATCAAGAAAATCGTTCATCGGTTGCGGGATTGGCAGCGACAGGCCCGACCAAAGCAGACCCAGAACAATCGAAACGATCATCGGATTAGACAGCAACCCACGCCCCAATGTGCGAAAAATGCCAAGGCTCATACGACCATCACGCGCACCGGTGATCAGGATCACGATCAAGCTGCCAAAAACGATCAGGTCGATGGACAGGACCAACATGACCGGCCCAATCGCCTTTTCGCCGAGCAACAGGATAAGCATTGGCAACCCGAGAAATCCGACATTGCCGATCACGGCGCATTGGGCCTCGACTGCGGCTTCTTCGATGCCACGTTTGCGCAACAGGGCGATGATGGTGGCAATGCCGTATACAAATGCCGTGCCCCAGAGGTAGGCGGCGACAAAACGCGCGTCGAAAACCTCGGCAATTGGCAGGTTGGCGGCAAAGCGGAAAATCATCGCCGAAAGCGCGAAATAGAACACAAATTTAGTGAGCCATGCAGTTGCATCTTCGGAGAAGAATTTGGAACGCGCCGCACCATAGCCCAAAGCAATCAGGGCGAAAAACGGTAGGGTTTTGAGGAATATATCAATCATTGGGTGTAGTGGTATCACGCCGAACGCCCCTATCAAGCCCCAGAGCGGTATTCTCCGCAAAAATTCGGAAAGCAAGAGAGAGAACAAGGTTCCAAGAAAGGGCTGTAAATGAAGGTATGTGAATTATCGACATGTCGAATGTGTTGAAATTCGCCACAACCCGACTTGGTTTTCCATCCGGTATCCGACCTTTTACCGCGATGTATCTGAACAGGACCCGAAGAAATGCGTCCTATCGAATACGATTTATGCAAATTTCGCCTTCTCGGATGATCCCGATGGTGCCCCGAACCGTTCGTGATCAAGCGCCACCAGAATTTCGGATTTGGTCCGCGCCTTGCTAACTGCTCCCGATCAAAACGCCTGCGGCAAACACCAATGCGCCGCCTAGAACCACTTGGAATGCAGCACGTAAAAACGGTGTATCCATGAATTTGTTCTGAATCCACGCAATGGCCCATAATTCGATAAATACGACGATACCGGCAATGGTTGTGGCGGTCCAGAAATCGGTGATTAGATAGGGCAGGGCGTGACCCAGGCCACCAACGGTGGTCATGATCCCCGAGGCAAATCCGCGCTTGAGCGGGGAACCACGGCCGGACAATTCGCCATCATCCGATGCCGCCTCGGTAAAGCCCATTGAAATACCGGCCCCGATCGACGCCGCCATGCCAACGAGAAATGTCGTCCATGTGTCATGTGTGGCAAAAGCAGTGGCAAAAATCGGCGCCAAAGTGGAAACTGACCCGTCCATCAACCCGGCCAATCCCGGTTGCACCCACGTCAGGATAAACTGTCGATGAGATGTGCGTTCTTCGCTGGCCATCGCGCTTTCGTCAAGGTGCTTGTCTTCAAGGCCGCTGGCGGCATATTGGTGTCCGGCTTCGGCTGCCGCCAGATCACCAAGCAACTTGCGGGTTGCGGCGTCGGTTGTGGTCGCCGCCGCGCGCAAATAGAATTTCTCGGCGTCGGCTTCCATCGCTTCGGCCTCGGCGCGAATTTTGTCGATGCCTAGATTTTCAACAAGCCAGATCGGCTTGCGCGCGTAATAGCCAGCAACATGTTCGCGGCGGATCAACGGAATAACATTGCCAAACCGCTCCTTGTGCAGATGAATCAACATCTGGCGATGCTCATCTTCTTCTTCGGCCATGCCTTCAAAAATTTTGGCGGTGTCAGGGAAATCCACCATCAACGATGCGCTATAGGTGCGATAGATGCGCGCGTCATCTTCTTCAGACGAAATGGCAAGCGCCAGAACCTCTTGCTCGGAGAGATCGGAAAACCTGCGGCGACTGGTCATGAATAGCATAGAATGGCCCCTTTTAGAATCATTCTAAACTTAGCGACCACTGGCAACAAGAGCTTTTCTTAAGGAATCTCTGAACAAAGCCCTGATTTCCGCGCTATAATTCTGGCAGCACTTACGGGAGAATTGGCATTGAAACAGCAGAGTTTTTCGTCACTTGAGCAGGCCTACAAGAAGAAGCGGACCAAGCGCGAGTTTTTTC
>JAUZRV010000155.1 GCA_030950105.1 Rhodobacterales bacterium
AATTGGGCCCGAGTGTTTATTAAAGGGCAAAAAAGCAATTATCGCAATTGCTTCGGGTGGCACAGCTGTTGGTTCCGACCTTGATCACGCCGCGCCCTACTTGCGCTTTATCTTTGGGTTTCTCGGCATTACCGACGTCACAATTGTTGACAAAACATCGCTGGGCGCATTGACATAAACGCCAATTGTTCTGTTTTTGGTGGTCGTATTTCCATGTTCCAACTACGCAAATATCTCTGGCTTCTGATTTGCCTGTTACCGATCATTGGCAATGCCCAAAATCGTAGCCAAACCCGCGCCCACGAAACCATCCTGCAGCAGGTGACCCCGACAGCGGGGCATTTGCTCCACGGTGTCTTTCCTGGCGGTAAAACCGGAGAAGAAGACGACCTGACGCCGCTCGATGTCGATATTTATGAAAACACCGTTGGTCGGCGGGTCTCATGGGTGTATTTTTCCAACAACTGGTATCGTGATCACGCGTTCCCGGTCAAAACTGCCAAATGGATACGGGCGCGCGGGGCCACGCCCTATGTGCGGTTAATGCTGCGTTCGTCGCCCGAACAAGACCGCCGTGAGCCATTGTTCACCGTCGCGGCCATTGCGCACGGCGATTTTGATGCCGACATCACCGCATGGGCGCGCGGCGCCGCGCGTTTCAAAACCCCGATCATTGCCGAATACGGCACCGAAATGAACGGCGAATGGTTTCCCTGGAACGGCAAATGGTCGGGTCGCAAAAAGGGCGCGGCGCTTTTCGTTTTGGCCTATCAACGGATTATTGATCTTAGCCGGGCAGCCGGTGCCGATAACCTGATCTGGGTGTTTCATGCCAACAAATGGGATGGACCCGATCGCCGCTGGAACCGCATGGAAAACTATTATCCCGGTGACGCCTATATCGACTGGCTCGCTGTTTCGATCTATTCGGCGCAAACCCCCTATACCGACGAGAATTATCCGTTCGCCAAATCCCTCGCCCTGACGATGGGCAGGTTTGCGCAAATGGCCCCCGACAAACCGGTGGTGATTGCCGAATTTGGCACCGATGTGCGCAACCCGCGCGAACCGGCAGCGCCTTGGGCCGACAAGGCATTGACCACGATCCTAAGCGGGCAATACCCGCAATTGATCGGGTTCTCGTGGTGGAACGAGACGTGGCCCAATGGCGATGTTCCCGCCCGTGCCACTGATTTGCGGGTGCAATCCAATCCTGCGCTCACCGCCGTCTTTCGCCGCCACATGCGAAACAAGCGGATCACCCGCATACGCTAACCCTATTGCCGCCTCACAGCACCCATTGCCCGCCACCAATAATCATTGACTCTCGACTCTATTGGTCCTAAATCCCGCCTAACCATCCGGAAGTTTGCATTGCTTCCGGTCCTTGGCACGCCCAAGGATCGCCCCCCGTCAGCGAGTTTCGCCCACGGGGGTAATTGTTGTGCGGTATTTATGGTTGGAAATTTGGCATTCGGTCTTAGGTGACCGAATAGATGGAAACGGGCAACAAAGGGGCCGCGCCATGTTTGAAAATCTATCAGAACGCCTTGGTAGCGTCTTTGACAAACTGACCAAACAGGGCGCGCTCTCTGACGAGGACGTCAAAACCGCCCTGCGCGAAGTTCGCGTTGCCTTGCTCGAGGCCGATGTATCCCTGCCCGTCGTGCGCGAATTTGTCAAAACCGTGCAGGAACGCGCCACCGGCCAAGCGGTCACAAAATCGGTCACCCCCGGCCAGCAAGTCGTCAAAATCGTGCATGACACGTTGATCGACACATTGACCGGCGACGCAGATCCCGGTGTTCTGAAAATCGACAACCCGCCCGCGCCGATCCTGATGGTCGGTCTGCAAGGGTCGGGTAAAACCACCACCTCTGCCAAGCTCGCTAAACGGCTCAAGGATAGAGACGGCAAAAAGGTTTTGATGGCGTCGCTCGACGTTAATCGTCCGGCGGCGATGGAACAGTTGCAAATTCTCGGCGTGCAAATCGGTGTCGACACCTTGCCCATCGTCAAGGGCGAACAACCTGTGGCCATTGCCAAACGCGCCAAAACTCAGGCCGCTTTGGGTGGCTATGACGTTTATATCCTCGACACCGCTGGCCGTCTTCATATCGACGCCGAATTGATCCAGCAGGCCGCCGATGTGCGCGATGTTGCCAACCCGCGCGAAACCTTGTTGGTGGTTGATGGCCTGACAGGCCAAGACGCCGTAAACGTCGCCACCGAATTTGACGACAAGATCGGCGTCACCGGCGTTGTCCTCACCCGTATGGATGGTGACGGGCGCGGTGGTGCCGCGCTGTCGATGCGCGCCGTAACCGGAAAACCGATCCGTTTTGTCGGTGTTGGTGAAAAACTCGATGCGCTGGAAACCTTTGAACCCGACCGGATTGCCGGCCGTATTCTTGGCATGGGCGATATCGTTGGCCTCGTTGAAAAAGCGCAGGAAACCATCGAGGCCGAACAGGCCGAGCGCATGATGAAACGGTTCCAAAAGGGCCGTTTCAACATGAACGATCTGCGCTCGCAACTTGAACAGATGATCAAGATGGGCGGCATGGAAGGCGTCATGGGAATGATGCCGGGCATGGGAAAAATGTCCAAGCAGATCAAAGAATCCGGGTTTGATGACAAGATTTTGAAACAGCAAATCGCCTTGGTCAATTCGATGACCAAGATCGAGCGCGCGAACCCGCATATCCTTCAGGCAAGCCGCAAAAAACGCATCGCCAAAGGCGCGGGCGTGCAGGTGTCGGACCTCAACCGATTGTTGAAAATGCACCGCCAAATGGCCGATATGATGAAGAAAATGGGCAAAGGCGGCATGTTGAAACAGGCCATGAAAGGCATGTTCGGCGGCAAAGACGCGGCACCTGCGGGCATGGGCGACATGGCCAATATGGACCCCAAAGCCCTGGAAGCCGCCGCCAAACAAATGGGCGCAAAATTGCCCGGCGGCATGGGCGGCATGGGCGGCGGCATGGGCCTGCCCTCGGGCCTCTCTGGATTTGGGAAGAAAAAATGACCCTGACCATCCCCACCCTCACCACCGAACGATTGACATTGCGCGCGCCCATCAACGATGATTTCGCCGCCTTTTCCGAATTCTACGCTTCCGAGCGCTCCAAATTCGTCGGTGGCCCGGCCACTGCCGAACAAAGCTGGCGTATGCTGGCGGTTGAAATCGGCCATTGGGGCCTGCGCGGTTATGGTCGCTGGGCCGTCGAAGAAACCGACACCGGAAAATTTGTCGACATCGTCGGCATGTGGAACCCGCATGGCTGGCCCGAACCCGAATTGGGTTGGGATCTAATGACCGGTTTCGAGGGCAAAGGATATGCGACCGAGGCCGCCTTGGCCGCGCGCAAATATGCCTACGAAACCCTCGGATGGGCCACCGCGATAAGCCTCGTTGCTCCTAAAAACGACGGGTCGCGCGCCGTTGCCAAACGCATGGGCGCGACGTTTGAATCCCACTACGACCACGAACGCTTTGGCCAACTCGAAATCTGGCGTCATATCCCCGCAACCCAAGCCGCAACGGAGGCCCAAAATGTCTGACGTCACCCGCGCCGCAGAAATCCTCGCCGAGCATCGCGAGAGCATTGACCGTCTCGATAGCATCCTGGTCTATACATTGGGCGAACGTTTCAAACACACCAAGGCCGTCGGCAAACTCAAGGCCGAACACGCCCTGCCGCCCTCTGATCCCGCGCGCGAAGCCACCCAGATCAAACGTCTTGAGGACCTCGCACAGCAGGCCAACCTCGACCCCGAATTTGCCAAGAACTTCCTGAATTTCATCATTCAGGAAGTGATCCAGCATCACAAGAAGATCAAAGAATAACCTAACATTACGACATGCCATCTAAAGGAGATACCAACCATGGCCATGAAAATCAGACTCGCCCGCGGCGGTTCCAAAAAACGTCCATTTTATCGCATCGTTGCGGCCGATAGCCGTATGCCACGCGATGGCCGTTTCATCGAAAAACTCGGCACATATAACCCGCTCTTGCCAAAAGACAGCGAAGAACGCGTAAAAATGGACATGGAGCGCGTGCAATACTGGCTCGGCCAAGGCGCGCAAACAACAGACCGCGTCAGCCGTATGTTGGAAGCTGCCGGTGTTGTTCCGAAAAAAGAGCGCAGCAACCCGAAAAAAGGGGCGCCTGGCAAGAAAGCTGTTGAGCGCGCTGAAGAAAAAGCTGCCAAAGCAGCAGCCCCTGCCGAAGACGCAGCGGAATAAATCAGGCGCTCTGGAATGCAGGCTTTTGCAATTGATTTCCAGAATGATCTGACCAAATTGATGCGTTGGCGGCGTGATGTGCGCCGCTTTCGCACCGATCCCGTCGACGCGGCCACGATAACGCATTGTCTCGATGCGTTTTCATTGGCCCCCTCGGTTGGATTGTCCGAGCCGTGGCGCGTTCTCAAGGTCGAAAGCCCGACCGCACGCGCCGCCGCTCTCGACAATTTCAAATCCGCAAATATGCAGGCCCTCGCTGGATATAGCGGTGAAAAAGCCAAACTTTACAGTGGTTTGAAATTGACCGGCATGGAAGATGCCCCCGTGCAACTCGCGGTATTTTGCGATGATCAAACCGCACAGGGTGCCAATCTTGGCGCGGCCACCATGCCTGAAACCCGCCGCTATTCCGTGGTCGGGGCGATCACCTTGTTCTGGCTTACCGCGCGCGCGCGCGGCCTCGGTGTTGGCTGGGTTTCCATCCTTGATCCCGCCCGTTTGGCCCGCGATCTTGATGCCCCGGAAGGGTGGTCACTGGTTGCCTATCTCTGCGTTGGCTGGCCACAGGAAAACACCGATACCCCCGAACTTGAAACCGCCGGCTGGCAGACCCGCGCCCGCCACCTCGTCATAGAATCGCGATAGGCACATGTTTCGCCCAGTTCGCACATTGATTGTGGTTTCACTGGCATTTTCCGCTGGAATCCTGTTCCAATATGTTCAAATGAACAGCAAATGTAACCAAGCCGGCGGAGAGTTTTCCAACGGCCTCTGTCGAGGGTCCACAAAATGAACGATCAAATCTGTGTCGGGGCCATAGCCGGCGCGTTCGGGGTTAACGGCGAGGTGCGCCTCAAAAGTTTCACCGCCACCCCCGAGGATATCGCCACCTATTCGCCGCTCACCTCCGAAGATGGCAAACAGAGTTTCGAAATCACCCTGAACCGCCCGATTCCCAACGGCTTTGCCGCGCGCCTTTCCGGTGTTGCAACCAAAGAACAGGCCGATTCCTTGCGCGGGTTGCGCCTGTTCACCACACGCGACCGCTTGCCAAATCTGCCTGATAATGAATACTATCATGCTGATCTCATTGGAGTTTCTGTCTATGACGGCGGTGGAACATTGCTCGGAACTGTCAAGGATGTCACCAATCACGGCGCCGGTGACATGCTCGAGGTGCAGCTTCCAAAAACCAATGACACCGTGTTTTTACCGTTCACCAACGACGCCGTGCCCACCGTTGACCTTGCCTCTGGCCGCATCGTTGCCGACCCGCCGGACGGGCTGTTTTGATCCCACTGCGCCTAATCCTGCACGCCGGATTCCACAAAACCGGCACTAGCAGCATCCAGGCCATGTTGCGCAAGAACCGGCGCGCTTTGGCTGCTGAATTTCGTGTTTTCCTGCGCGACGACATCTTGCCGATGACTGAAACCGCGCGCGGGTTTTCCATCGCCCAAGATCCCGCAGAACTTGGCCTGTTTTCCTATGAGATCGCCGAATTTTTCCAATCTCTCGACCAATCCGATCCCCGCCCTATCGTGATCAGCGCCGAAGACCTCAGCGGCCACATGCCCGGACGCCACGGCACCATCCGTTATGAAACGGCCCCAAAATTGATGGCCACAGTCGCCGAAATCGCCGCGCTAATCCTGCCGCAAACTGCCGAAATTTCATTCTTTTTCACCACCCGCGCACCCACCGCATGGGTGCGCAGTTGCCACGCCCAACACCTGCGCGCCACCCGCATGACCGACGACCTCGCCACCTATGAACGCGCCTTTCTGCCCCACGCCGACCTCACTGGTATCACCGCGCAAATTCGCGCCGCCGTCGCCCCCCACGCGTTGATCACCGCCGCCCTCGAAGACAGTGCACCCCGCCGGTTTGGCCCCGCCAGCGCCCTGTTCGATCTAATGCAGCCAAGCGCGCCTTTGCGCCGGTCCCTTGCCGCCATACCCGCGCAAAACACTGCGCTTCCCGTTGATATAAATGAACAATTACGGCACTTGAATCAAAGCGACCTTGACGATCCGGCCCTTAAGGCGGCCAAACGCGCGCTGCTTTCTAACGCCCGAAACCCCGAACAATGACCGCGCCTATCGTCATCCACGCCGGTTTTCACAAAACCGCAACCAGCACCATACAGCAGTTTCTCCAACGCAACCGCCCTGCTCTCAACCCGCATTTGGCGCTGGGGTTGAAATGGAAAATGAAGGAAATCCTGCATGCCGCGCGCGTTTTTTCGACATGGCGGGATCCGGTCACTTTGATGAAATTTGCCCGCCGTTTTGATGCTTTCGTGGCCGCCCATTCCGGTGTCCAGCGCCGTGGCCTGTTTATTTCTGCCGAAGAATTATGCGGCCACATGCCCGGACGCGGTGACCTGCTTGATTACAGCGCCGCACCGATCCTGATGGCCGAAATTCGCGATGCCTTCACGCGTGCCCACTCCGCGCCCGACCTGCATTTCGCCTTCACCATCCGGCCTTGCGAAAGTTGGCTCAAAAGCGCTTATTGGGAACATGTGAAATCCGCATCCATGACCCTTGATTACGCCGATTTTCACGCCAAATACGCCCCCGCCGCCGATTTACCCGCCTGCATCCAAGCCATCAAAACCGCCGTTGCCCCGTTTCCCGTGCATACGTTCGACATCAAAGACCAACACCGCCTCGGCCCAATCGCCCCGATGCTTGATCTGTTCGATCTGCCTTCCGAAACCCGCCAAGCACTCGTCCCGATCCCGGCCAAAAATCAGCGCCAGAGTGATGATATTTTAAACGAGCTACTGGAAATCAACCGGAATATAGACGACAGAGAGGTGCGCAAAACTGCCAAGCAGGCCGTCCTGAACGCGGCGAGGAAAAAACCATGACATCCCCCCCAAGCAAATCACATGGTCGCAAAACCATCACCGCAACCCTGAAACCACGGGAATTGGTGCAACATCAACCTGCCCTCAAAGGCGCGTGGATTGCCCGCATCATCACCCTATTCCCCGATGCCTTCCCCGGTGTGTTGGGCGAGAGCCTGACCGGAAAGGCCCTCAAAGAAGGGCTTTGGCGGCTTGAGACCACCGATTTGCGCCGGTTTGGCGAGGGCAAGCACCGCAATGTCGACGATACCCCGTCGGGTGGCGGCGCCGGTATGGTGCTGCGCGCCGATGTTTTGGGACAAGCGATTGAACACACCCAAAAGCCGGTCAAAACCAAACAACCGCTAATTTACCTGTCGCCCCGCGGCAAACCCTTCACCCAGGCGATGGCACAGGAATGGTCCGAATCGGACGGTCTCACCATGATTTGTGGCCGTTTCGAAGGCATAGACGAACGAATAATCGACTATTATGACATTCAAGAGGTCTCACTTGGCGATTTTGTCCTTACAGGGGGCGAAATCGCTGCAATTGCCTTGATTGATGCGACGGTCCGTCTTATACCGCGCGTGCTTGGGAACCATGCTTCCATCGAGGACGAATCGTTCTCGCACGGGTTGCTTGAACATCCCCAATACACACGACCAAGCGTCTGGAACGACCTGCCGATCCCCGAAATTCTTCTTTCGGGGCATCACGGGAAAATCGCGGACTGGCGCAAACAACAGGCCGAAAGGCTTACCAAGGAACGTCGACCTGACCTCTGGCGGGCGTATTGTGAGACCCACAATATCGAACCCGATGAAGACCAAGAGCAATAGGGGCGCGAGAAACTTTGTGGAACAACCACAAGCAAAAAAGGAGCGACAGATGAACCTGATCGCAGAACTAGAGGCGGAACAAATCGCCGCCCTCGGGAATGACATTCCCGATTTCAAAGCGGGTGATACCATCCGCGTTGGTTACAAAGTGACCGAAGGCACCCGTTCGCGCGTGCAAAACTACGAAGGCGTTTGCATTGCACGCAAAAACGGCCACGGCATTGCCGGTTCGTTCACTGTGCGCAAAATCTCGTTTGGCGAAGGCGTAGAACGGGTATTCCCGCTCCATTCCGCCAATATCGACAGCATCACCGTTGTGCGTCGTGGCCGCGTTCGTCGCGCCAAACTGTATTATCTGCGTTCGCGTCGTGGTAAATCCGCACGTATCGCCGAAGATGCACATTACAAACCGCAAAAAGCGTAAGGGTAGACCGATGAGAAAAGACATCCACCCCGAATACCATGACATCGACGTCAAAATGACCGATGGCACAATCCTCAAAATGCGTTCGACCTACGGCAAAGAAGGCGACACATTGGTTCTGGATATTGACCCCTCCGTGCACCCCGCATGGACCGGCGGTAACACCCGTCTGATGGATGCCGGTGGCCGCGTATCCAAATTTAAAAAGAAATACGAAGGTCTGGGCTTCTAAATTTCCCGATCCTTTTCGAAATAGAAACGCCGCTCCTTCCCGGGGCGGCGTTTTTCGTTTGGGCCTGCATGCTTTACCTGGTCGAAACCTTAGAGGCTGATCGGAAACTAATTGAGTGATTTCAATAAGCTGTGTTTCAATCGGATTGACAAGATTCGAAGGAGATCACGATGGCTTGGACTGAAATCACCCGCCGCAAATATGACCGAGATTTTGGTCGCTATG
>JAUZRV010000156.1 GCA_030950105.1 Rhodobacterales bacterium
ACCGCCTGAAGTGCGCGCCAAGCCAATTTTCCGTGGCCAATTTCACGACGACCGGTGAAACCGAAACGACCCACTTCACCAACCGAATAGGGAGGGAAGTTATAATGCAGCATGAAGTTCGATTTATACATGCCTTGCAGCGCGTCAATCATTTGCTCGTCGTCGCCGGTGCCCAATGTGGTCACAACAAGACCTTGGGTTTCGCCGCGTGTGAACAATGCCGACCCGTGGGTCCGTGGCAACATTCCGGTTTCCGCAACAATCGGGCGAACCGTCGTGGTATCACGACCATCAATACGGATGCCGGTTTTAACAACGTCACCGCGCAGGATACCCGCTTCAAGGCCCTTCATTGCCGACCCGAGATTGGCATCGGCCAATTCGTCTTCGGACAATGCCGCCTTGATCACATCACGTGCCGCCGAAACGGCCGCTGTGCGCTCTTGCTTGTCGGTCAGTTTGAAGGCCGCGCGCATGTCTTTTTCACCGGCTTTGGCAACCGCTTTGGACAGCTCGGAATAATCCGGCGCCTGGTAATCAAACGGCTCTTTCGCGGCGTCTTCTGCCAGATCGACAATCAGGTCAATCACTGGCTGAATTTGCTCATGGGCGAAATTCACCGCGCCAAGCATCTCTGCTTCGGACAATTCATAGGCTTCTGATTCAACCATCATCACCGCATCTTTGGTGCCGGCAACAACCAGATCAAGACGCTGCTCGGGGTTTTCACGCAGCTTATGCATATCGTCGATTTCGGGGTTAAGCGTGTATTCGCCATCCACAAAACCAACACGACAGGCGGCAATCGGACCCATGAACGGCGCGCCCGAAATGGTCAGCGCAGCCGAGGCGGCGATCATCGCAACCATATCGGGATTGTTCACCAGATCGTGGGACAGCACGGTGCAGATCACCAGAACTTCGTTTTTGAAACCGGGCACAAACAACGGACGGATCGGACGATCAATCAAACGGCTTGTCAGGGTTTCGTTTTCTGTTGGGCGCGCTTCACGCTTGAAGAAACCACCGGGAATTTTACCAGCGGCGTAATATTTTTCGCCATAATGCACAGTCAGAGGAAAGAAATCCTGACCGGGCTTTTGCTTTTTGGCAAAGGTCACGTTGGCCATAACGGATGTTTCCCCCAATGTGGCGATAACCGAACCGTCGGCCTGACGGGCAACTTTACCAGTTTCCAGCGTGAGCGTTTCTTCGCCCCACTGCATAGATTTTTTTACTTCGTTAAACATGTATCGTATCCTTATAGGAGGTTTCCGGCCTTCCGGGTCTCCCGTTTGCATAGCGGCCCCATTGCCGCCGACCCTACCTATCTTGGTTCACATGCTAGGGTCCGAGCACGCGTTACAGATGCCCGCGCTATAGAGGAATTATGCCCGGGTGGGAAGGGGAGAGTATAACAAGGCGCGCAGACCCTAATTGGCCATAGTTTTCTACAGCATTTTAAATTTTGCAAAGATGTCAGTCCCCGACCGGGTGGGAGCAAAGTGAACGAGTAATGGCTGCAACGGCCTGCATAAAATCGCCCCTCCCTTTCATTGGGATGCGCGCTCGCAATAACCCGCGCCATGGGACCGTTATGAACACCGTCGCACGCGACTAATGAACACCGTCGCACGCGACTAGGGGCCATTTTGCGTGCACACAACGTATGCACGTAACAGGGTGATTCAGAGAAAGTGGGATTATCGTTCTGCCGCGATGATCTCGACTGCCTTTGCGCGGTTATCCTGTACGAGTTCAATCGCCCTGGTTGGTGATTTTGCGATGCGTTTGAGCAGGGTGATAGCGGCGCTGGTG
>JAUZRV010000157.1 GCA_030950105.1 Rhodobacterales bacterium
AAAGCCCATGAGCAACGCGGCATCAGCCGCCCGAACACCCCCAGATATCAACCTTCAACGCACACTCTAAACTCAGTTCAAAACGCCGCCGTCAACCCGGCCGATCCAGTGCGCCGGAAGGAAATACCCGGAGTCTGATGACTAATTCGGGCTAGGAGTGTTCCATGATCGGGCTGGAAGGCGGAGAACGGGAAATTATCAAAGGTGTGTAACGGTCGCAATACAGTCCGAGTCGTTCACAGACCTGTCATTGCGAGAGGCGTGGGAAACGGGGGCGTAGCGGATCTGTGCCCTGATTGGAACTCATTAAGGAAGCTTGGTCAATGGTTTAGCGGATGTTTTCGTAGCGACCCAAAGTCGCATGATGCGCGTGCAAGCCGCTGATGATGCAACGGTTTTGCGTTCTGTGAAGGGGCATTGCAGGCGGCATTGTATGGAGAATTCCAAATGTGTGGAAATGTCTCTCGCGGGGCGCGGCATGATCCCTTATAGTGGGTGCAACATGAGGGAGCGTGAGCATATGACCGGAGAACTATCACCCATCGACAAGGCGAAATTTGTCGCCGCAAAACGCGCCGCGCAATATGTCGAGGACGGCATGCGGGTCGGATTGGGCACCGGGTCGACGGCGGCGTGGCTGGTGCGGTGTCTGGGCGAAATGGTGCGCGACGACGGGTTGAAAATCAAGGGCGTGCCGACATCGACGCGCACCGCGGAATTGGCCCGTGATGTCGGGATCGAGGTGATATCGCTTGACGAGGCCAAGTGGCTTGATCTGACGATTGACGGGGCCGACGAATTTGACGCTGACCTGAATTTGATCAAGGGCGGCGGCGGGGCGTTGTTGCAGGAAAAAATCGTGGCGACCGCATCCGATATGATGGTGGTGATTGCCGATGTCGGTAAAGAGGTCGAGGCGCTGGGCGCGTTTCCCTTGCCGATCGAAGTGATCCCGTTTGGCTGGCAGACGACCAAGGCGCTGGTCGAGGAGACCTTGATCAGTATGGATGTTCTGGGCCGTGATGTCAGCCTGCGCATGAACGGGGCAGTTCCGTATATAACCGACGAAGGCAATCATATTCTCGATCTGCATCTTAAGCGGATCGGCAATCCACGGCAATTTGCCATGGTGATAAATCAAATGCCGGGGGTGGTTGAAAACGGGCTGTTCATTGATATCTGTGATGTGGTCGTTGTCGGCTATGGTGACGGGCGTGTCGAAGTGCGCGATATCAACGCCGGCACCGTGGAAAAGGAGCGGCTCGATTTTGTCGAGAGCGACAATTTGTTCACCGATTTGATGGAATAGAGTGATCGGGTCATTCGGGCGTTTAGGCGGGCGTTTAGGCAGGTGGTCGAAAACCGCGCACAATAAGCCAGACACCCAATACGACCTCGTTCAACAACATGGGCATGACAAGGACGATCTGCACGGTAAGGGGCCAGTCCCAAATATTGCCGACGGCCATTGCGATGGCGGCGGCAAATCCCCAAACCGACAGGAAACGCGGAACGATGCGGGTTTGATAGAAGGACGAATACAAAAGCAGCGCGCCCAAGCTTAGAAATATCGGGACCAGCAGTTCCATAATCAATGATCGTGCGGCAAGGATCTGTGCCACGGTTTGGGCGTCGCTTACGGCGGACCCGCTGCCAAGCGCGAGCAGGACAAGTGGAACAGTCGCCCCGGCCAGATAGAACACGGCCTCGATAATTCGAAACCCGACATAGCCAGTAGCGAGCGCCTCGTTATGGCGGCGCAGCACCGGATAGAGGAGGGCCGCAATACCAATGACCGCGATGCCGTTGAGAAATTCGATAGCAACCGACCACCCGAGGATGGATTTGCGTCCGGCAATATTCGCCAGAAGATCAGGGTCCTTCAGCGTTTCTTCGAGCAAGGCACCGCCGAGAATTGCGGCGACAATCGCGATCGGAAATAATGCACCGGCAAAATGGGCGTTGGTTTTAAAGTGTTCCATTTTCTCTAAATAGGCGATTTATGTGTCATTTCAATATGGCCCAGTATGGCCCGGCGGGTTCTGGTTTGTCTTCATGCAGGGGTTTTATTCTCCGGTCAAAGCCACTACATCTGTGGAAATTCTGAAATTTTTTCGAACAAGGTGAAGCCGATGACATTTGACTATGATCTATTTGTGATTGGCGGCGGGTCCGGCGGTGTGCGCGCGGCGCGGGTCGCTGCATCCGAAACCGGGGCCAAAGTGGCATTGGCCGAAGAAGACCGTTATGGCGGCACCTGTGTTATTCGCGGTTGCGTGCCCAAAAAGCTCATGGTTTTTGCGTCGGAATATGCCGGTATGGTTGAGGATGCACAGTCTTATGGATGGTCGATCAAGGCCGGTGAATTTGACTGGAGCATCTTCAAGGGCAAGATGGACGCCGAATTGGACCGCCTTGAGGGGATTTACCGGAATTTGTTGAAAAACGCCGGTGTGACCACGTTTGATGCGCGCGCCAAAATTGTCGACGCCCATACCGTGGCGTTAAGCAGCGGAGAGACAGTGACCGCCAAGCATATTCTGGTGGCTGTGGGCGGGCGTCCGGTCAAACCCGACACGATGGGCGCGGAGATGGGGATCACCTCGAACGATATTTTCCTGCTGGATAAATTGCCCGAAAGTATTCTGATTGTCGGCGGCGGCTATATTGCCTGTGAATTTGCCGGTATTTTGCATGGTCTTGGCGTGAAGGTGACGCAGTTTTATCGCGGCGCGCAGATTTTGCGTGGCTTTGACGACGAAGCGCGCGGATTGGTCGCCGAGGAAATGGTGCAACACGGGATTGATCTGCATCTGGGGACCAATATTCTTGAAATGCACAGGGACGGCAACGGCGTTCGGGTGAAGGCCAGCAACGGCACCGAACGGGTGTTTGATCAAGTGATGTTTGCGACGGGGCGCGCGCCCAATACCGATGATCTCGGGCTTGAAGATGTCGGGGTTGAAATTGGTCGCAAGGGCGAGATTCTGGTGGATGACTATAGCCAGACCAAAGTGCCGTCGATTTATGCGGTGGGCGATGTGACCGATCGGGCGAATCTAACGCCGGTCGCCATTCGCGAAGGCATGGCGTTTGTGGAAACCGTGTTCAAGGGCAACCCGACCAAACCGGATCACGAATTGATCCCGACCGCGATTTTCACCCAGCCGGAAATGGGCACCGTGGGATTAAGCGAAGAAGACGCGCGTGATGCCGGTCCGGTTGAAATTTATTGCACAAGTTTCCGCCCGATGCAGACCAGCTTTGCGGGTCGGTCCGATCGGGTTATGATGAAACTGGTGGTGTGCGGCGAAACCCGCAAGGTTCTCGGGTGTCATATCGTGGCCCCCGGCGCCGGTGAAATGATCCAGCTTGCGGGCATAGCGGTAAAGATGGGTGCCACCAAAGAAGATTTCGATCGCACCGTAGCGGTGCATCCGACCATGTCGGAAGAAATGGTAACGATGAAAACGCCGGTTCGTATCAATAGATAGCTGACTGGTTGAATAATGATGCACGCGACCCAATTTTAGGAAAACGGGTTTGCGCAATCCGATAAACGAAGGGAAAAGTTAATGGCAGGAAATTCGGGCGGTCCTTGGGGCGGCGGTGGCAATTCGGGGGGGGATGACGAACGCCCCAACCGGGGGCAAAACGGCGGCGGTCAGCGCCCAAATAAGCCGGGTGAAGAGGGGCCACAAATCCCCGAGATCGACGAGCTGATGAAGAAGGGGCAGGAACAACTGCGCGTTCTTATGGGCGGTCGCGGTGGCGGCAATGGCGGACGTCAAAATGGCGGTGGGTCCGGGTCTGGCGGCGATTTCAAAATCACCAAAGGCACTGTTGGCCTTGCGGTTTTGGCGGCTGTGGCGCTCTGGGGCTATGCCAGTTTTTATCGCGTCGATACATCCGAGCAATCGGTGGAACTGCTGTTCGGGAAATATCTCGAAACCGGCAGCGAGGGCTTGAATTTTGCCCCGTGGCCGATTGTGACCCGTGAAATCATTGGGGTAACCAGCGAACACATCGAGGATATCGGTGTCGGGCGCGGGATTACCGGCGATGAAGGATTGATGTTGACCGGTGATGAAAACATCGTCGACATTGATTTCCAAGTGGTGTGGAACATCAGTGATCCGCAAAAATTCCTGTTTAATATTGCCGAACCCAAAGCCACTATTCGTGCGGTATCGGAATCGGTGATGCGCGAGATTGTCGCCAAAACCGAACTGACGCCGATTTTGACCACAGGTAAGGGTGCAATTGCGGCGGAACTTCAGATTTTGATCCAGCAAACGATGGACAGTTACGGCAGTGGCATCAACATCGTGCGCGTCAACTTTGACAAGGCCGATCCGCCGCGTCCTGTGGCCGATGCGTTCCGTGAAGTGCAAGCCGCCGAACAAAAACGCGATACGTTGGAAAAGCAGGCCGATGGCTATGCCAACCGCGTTGTGGCCGAGGCCCGTGGCGAAGCCGCGCGTCTGATCGCGCTTGCCCAAGGATATAGCGCACAAATCGTCAACCAAGCCGAAGGTGAAGCCAGCCGGTTTAGCGCCGTTTTGACCGAATACCAGAGGGCACCGGATGTAACGCGCAAGCGGCTTTATCTGGAAACCATGGAAGAAGTCCTTGGGAGTGTTGATAAAATAATCATTGATGGCGATGTTGGCGGCGAACAGGGCATTGTGCCTTATCTGCCGTTGAATGAATTGCGCCGGTCCAGCGGAGGGTCAAACTAATGAAACGTCTCACATTTTTGATGCCTGTGCTGTTGGTGGCTTTGGTTGTTGCCATGTCTTCCGTTTATGTGGTGGACGAACGCGAACGCGCCTTGCGCCTGTGGTTTGGTGAAGTCACCGCCGAAATCAACGAACCGGGTCTCTATTTCAAGGTGCCGATGATCCACGAGATCGTTAAATACGACGACCGGATTTTGCCACTTGATACCAAGCCTCTCGAGGTGACAATGCGCGACAATCGCCGGTTCGAGGTCGATGCATTTGCCCGTTGGCGGATTTCGGACGCGGTGCAGTTTCGTCGTGCGATTGGCGCAGGCGGGATCGGGGCGGCGTCTAATCGTCTTGAAACCATCCTGAACGCCGAATTGCGTCAGGTGCTGGGCGATGTAAAATCACAAGCGTTGTTGTCCTCTGATCGGGTGGGGTTGATGAATGCAATCCGTGACCGCGCCCATTCAAAGGCCGTGCGTTTGGGGGTGAACATCATCGACGTGCGAATCAAACGCGCCGATTTGCCCGAACAGAATCTCGAAAAAACGTTTGAGCGGATGCGTGCAGAACGTGAACGTGAAGCAGCGGATGAAATCGCCCGTGGTAACGAGGCGGCGCAACGTGTGCGCGCCAATGCCGACCGGACCGTGGTTGAAACCGTATCGCAAGCGCAAAAAGAAGCCGATATTCTGCGCGGTAAAGCGGATGCAACACGCAACCGTGTGTTTGCCGAGGCATTTGGGGCCGACCCTGAGTTCTTCGAGTTTTACCGGTCACTTAGCGCCTATCGAACAGCGTTGACCGGCGATAATTCGACCATGGTGATATCACCCGATAGCGAGTTTTTCGATTATCTGAAATCCTCGAACCCAACGGGGAACTAGAGAAAAACCAGACAGGGCCGGCTATAGCGTCGGCCCTGTTCTTTTTGTGCGAAGACAAGTGCCGTTTTGATTTTGGGCGGCAGCATTTGAAAATTTGAGGAAAATCATTAACCAATTTATGCAATCGTGTTGCAAAATGCCGATCACAACGGCGTCACTTGTGCATGATTTAGGCGCCAAAACTTGCGTTACGCAAAAAGGGGCCTACATTAAAGTGATACAGCAAAGGCCCGAATAATATGGGTTTTGATGATCTGACAAACGAAGGAGATCGGGTGTGAAAGTAGCGACAGTTTCCATACCACAAATAAACGAGCAGAAAAACGTAGCAATGTTACGGGCGCTTTGGTTTTCGATGCTGGCCATGGTGCTTGTGATCGGGCAGAGCATGGCCGCGAATGCGCGACCGGATAGCTTTGCCGATCTGGCGGAAGATATTAGCACATCGGTGGTGAATATCACCACGACAACGGTTGTTGCGTCGCGATCAGAGCCGGGACCGATTGTGCCCGAAGGCTCCCCTTTTGAGGATTTTTTCCGCGACTTTCGGGATCGTAACAATCAAGGTGACCGGCCACGGCGCACGTCGGCGCTCGGGTCCGGGTTTGTGATCTCGGAAGACGGATTTATCGTGACCAACAATCACGTGATTGAAGGTGCCGACGAGATTATCATCGAATTTTTTGGGGGCGAAGAACTCGCCGCCACTCTGGTCGGGACAGATCCGACGGTTGATATCGCGCTGCTCAAGGTGGAAATCGACAAGCCGCTTGATTTCGTGAGCTTTGGTGACAGCGATCTGTCGCGCGTCGGCGATTGGGTTGTGGCGATGGGCAATCCGTTGGGGCAGGGATTTTCCGTGTCTGCGGGGATTGTGTCCGCCCGTAATCGCGCGCTTTCCGGCAGCTATGATGATTATATCCAGACCGATGCGGCGATCAATCGCGGCAATTCCGGTGGTCCGTTGTTCAATATGGATGGCGAAGTGATCGGGGTGAATACGGCCATTCTGTCCCCCAATGGCGGTTCAATCGGGATCGGGTTTTCGATGGCGTCCAATGTGGTGTCGCGGGTCGTTGATCAACTCAAGGAATTTGGCGAAACGCGGCGCGGTTGGCTCGGCGTGCGAATACAGGATGTGACGGATGATGTCGCCGAGGCGATTGGCCTTGAACAAACCGCCGGTGCGTTGGTCACCGATGTGCCCGATGGTCCGGCCAAGGATGCTGGCGTGTTATCGGGTGATGTGATCATGTCGTTTGACGGTGTCGATGTTGCCGATACGCGCGGACTTGTGCGTCAGGTCGGCAATGCCGAAGTTGGCAAAGCGGTGCGGGTTGTGGTGTTTCGCGAAGGCAAAACCCAGACGTTGAAAATCACCCTTGGCCGCCGGGAAGAAGCCGAAGCCGCAGCACCGGCGACCACGCCGGAAGGCGAGGCGAAGCCACCTGTCGAGAAGGATATTCTTGGTCTGACGCTGAGTGAAGTCACTGACGAGTTGCGTGGTCAGCTTGAGCTTGGTGACAATGTTTCCGGTCTTGTGGTGCGCGATGTCGACGAAACATCGGAAGCCTATGAAAAAGGCCTACGTGCGGGGGATTTGTTGACCGAAGCCGGGCAGCAGAAGATCACCAAGATTACCGATCTTGAGGCCCGTATCGTTGACGCCCAAGACGCGGGGCGCAAGTCGATCCTGTTGTTGGTGCGACGCGCCGGCGAGCCACGATTTGTGGCGCTGACGTTGCCTTAGGCGGTAATTGGGAATTGCAAAATGAATAGGGCACCCGTTGCGGTGCCCTTTTTTGTGCCCAGTGATGTGCGCTGCATTAATGTCTTATCAGCGGCCTATTGGTTGGGCGGTAAATTCACGGCAACCAGGCCGAGTTTCTGCGCGGCTTCCAATGACAATATTGCGCTGTCCAGATCAAGGGGGGCCTGATATCGTCGCACGGCGCGCAGGGTTCGGGCATCCATTACTCCGCTTATCGGGCCATGAAACAACCGCCGCGCCTTGAGCGCGCGTTGCAATGTCGAGATGAATTCAACGGTCATGACATCCGAACAAGGGGTCTCGAACCAGATGTCGCGCCGCGCAACCACAATGGCGCGGCGGGTCTCGGTTCGGTAAACGGCGTTAGAGACCACAGTGCCGTCGGCCAGAATTTCGGCGGGCTGCACCAATACGGTTTCGGTGACGGTTTCGATCACCGCCGGAGTTGTGTCACGTTCCCAACAGGTGCCGGGGGGAGATCCCGGCGGGGCGGAGAGCGGCAGCGATATTTCGGGATTTTCCGGCTCTTGCAAAGGTTGTGCAGGATCCACGGCGGTTGTGTCGCATCCACCGAGAAAAACGGCAACCAGAGCAGCCATTGGAAATGAGAATTTCATCAGATATGCCCAGCCATTTTTTGGTCTTTTGCCCGTTTTACAATTGTTTAACCTTTGTTGGCGATTTGGTCTAGTATTGCCAACCGGATGATGAATTGCATTGACAGGGTGAGGCGTTATTACCCGATACCATTCGGTTTTCGGCATTTTCCGGCTGTTTGGCGCGGTGCAGGTCGAAAAGGGGCTGGTGTGTCTTGGCGCTCTTGGCTAGGAATGGGCACGTAAAATCTGACAGAGCAGTAATCTATAGGGCAGTCATCATGGCGAAAATTACTTATATTGAACACAATGGCACCGAACATGTGATCGAAGTTGCCAATGGACTTAGTGTTATGGAGGGCGCACGTGACAACAACGTGCCGGGTATCGAGGCCGATTGCGGCGGTGCCTGTGCCTGTTCTACATGTCATGTGTATGTGCATCCTGACTGGGTTGAGAAACTTCCGGCCAAGGATGACATGGAAGAAGACATGCTTGATTTCGCTTTTGAGCCGAACCCCGCGCGTTCGCGCCTGACCTGTCAGGTAAAAGTGACGGATGCATTGGACGGGTTAATTGTGCAATTGCCCGAAAAACAAATTTGATGCTGCGGGCGGGGCTTGCCGCAATCGCGTTCTGGATTGCCAGTGCGGTATTTGCGATGGCCACCCCGCCCAATGTGATCCTCGAGGCCAAATTGATTGAGCCAACGACGCGCTATGATCATGGTGTTTTGGGCGATGCGATTGAGTGGGGCGCGCTCGCACTTCATGTGGATATGGGGTGTCAGGGCTGCGAAACCCCGGCCACACGTAATTTTGTCATTCGCCTGCCGGAAAACCGGGTTTTTGAAGATATCGAGGCGCGGATTATTGATCTCGGCGAAGGGTCGCGCGGTGTGATGGTCGTTGAAACCGATCTGGCCAAAGGCGCGCGGCTGGCGCTCTATGATGAGAGTGGATTGATTGCCGCGACGCCTTTTATTGGACGCAAATATCGTTGGCTGGCACCGATTGGCGCGGCGGATCTTGATGGCGACGGAAATATCGAAATTGCCTATATTGATCGCCCGCATTTGGCAAAAACACTGCGGGTTTGGCGTTATTATGACGGGGAATTGTTGCCAGTTGTTGATCTACCGGATTTGACCAATCACCGCATCGGAGAAGACGTGATTTTCGGCGGAATTCGTGATTGTGGCGACGGTTTTGAAGTGATCACCGCAAACGGAAACTGGTCTTGGGTCGTGGCGACGCGGTTTGTTGATGGTGCGCTTGTGGCCCGCAAAATTGGCGACAATAAGGGACCGCGCAGCTTTAAAAGGGCGCTTGATTGCCGCGCGCCATAATCGGAATTTAGCCCGAATTATTCATGAAGCGGCGTAAATCGTTTGACGGGCGTAGATCAAGCTGTTGAAATGGCGTATGATTTTGGTGTTGAACAAGATCATTCACCTCCAGCAGAAAATCCAACCCACCATGAATGACGATACGCTATTCCTCCCTGGCCTGTCACCTGTCGAACGGCACGACATA
>JAUZRV010000158.1 GCA_030950105.1 Rhodobacterales bacterium
CGCTTCTTCTTGTAGGCCTGCTCAAGTGACGAAAAACTCTGCTGTTTCAATGCCAATTCTCCCGTAAGTGCTGCCAGAATTATAGCACGGAAATCAGGGCTTTGTTCAGAGATTCCTTAAGGTCATCCGCATATTTCGCGATCAGGTCGTCACGTTTTCCCATTCCACTCTCCCAACAAATTGGCGATTTCGCCAGTTAAAAAAACATAGCCCCAATTAGGGTGCTGGCGAAAGGTAGCGGTAAACCGGGAATTGACAAAGGGAAAAATTTGCAGCGTTTCCCCGTGGATTAAATTTCACCTCAACGAATAAATTACGCCCCACCAAAAGGCAGGGCGTAAAACAAATTAGGGTTTTCTAACTGGTTGAGAAGTCAGGGTTTTAGTAGCGATAATGCTCGGGCTTGAACGGTCCGTCGGGACTTACCCCGATATATCCGGCCTGTTCATCCGAAAGCCGCGACAATTTAACCCCGATCCGGTCTAGATGGAGGCGCGCCACTTTTTCATCCAGATGTTTGGGCAGGATATACACATCGTTGTTGTAATCATCGCCTTTGGTCCAAAGTTCGATTTGCGCCAAAACCTGATTGGTAAAGCTTGCCGACATCACAAAACTGGGGTGTCCTGTTGCGTTGCCAAGGTTCAACAAACGACCTTCGGACAGCAGGATAAGCCGCGCACCCGATGGCATTTCGATCATATCGACCTGATCTTTGATGTTGGTCCATTTGTGGTTCTTAAGGCTTGCCACCTGAATTTCATTATCAAAGTGGCCGATGTTGCCAACAATCGCCATGTCTTTCATTTCGCGCATATGCTCAATACGAATGACATCTTTGTTGCCGGTTGTTGTGATGAAAATATCGGCGCTATCAACGACGTCTTCCAAAATCACAACTTCGAAACCGTCCATCGCTGCCTGCAATGCACAAATCGGATCAACTTCGGTCACTTTCACCCGCGCGCCAGCACCGGACAGCGACGCCGCCGACCCTTTGCCAACATCGCCATAGCCACAAACAACGGCAACTTTGCCCGCCATCATAGTGTCTGTTGCGCGCCGAATCCCGTCAACAAGCGATTCTTTACAACCATATTTATTATCGAATTTCGACTTGGTAACGCTGTCGTTCACGTTGATTGCCGGAAATGGCAATTGGCCCTCTTTCACCAATTCATACAAACGATGCACGCCGGTTGTGGTTTCTTCCGAAACCCCTTGAATGGCATCACGTTGTGCTGTGAACCAACCCGGGCTAGACGCCATGCGCTTTTTGATTTGCGCAAAAATTGCTTCTTCTTCTTCGGATGTCGGGGTTTCCAACAGGTTTGTTTCGCCTGCTTCGGCCCGCGCGCCCAACAAAATATAAAGCGTCGCATCGCCACCATCATCCAAAATCAGATTACAGGTGCCTTCTTCGAACAGAAAAATACGGTCCTGATAATCCCAGTGCTGTTCAAGAGATTGGCCCTTGATCGCGAAAACCGGAATATCCGCCGCCGCAATAACAGCCGCCGCGTGATCCTGTGTCGAGAAAATATTGCACGACGCCCAGCGCACTTCTGCGCCCAATTCGACCAGTGTTTCAATCAACACCGCCGTCTGGACAGTCATATGTAGCGATCCGGCAATACGCGCGCCCTTAAGCGGCTTGCTCTCGCCATACTCTTTGCGCAGGGACATCAGGCCCGGCATTTCGGTTTCTGCGATATCAAGTTCTTTACGCCCAAAGGCAGCCAAAGAGATGTCTTTGACGATATAATCATTATTCACGGTGCTGCTCCTGCATAAACTCCTCGCGCATCTAACATCCCTTTGATTTACAAACAATGCACGAGTGCGTCGCACAGGGCGATTTACTGAAGGTTAGAAAGTTGTTGCAAATCATACGGGTATATGAATCTTTGTTCTGAACGTCAGGCCCGGAGGTTATTATCTTGATTTCAGTTCGATCAGTTTTACGTCAGGTTCCTGATCCGCGCGGCAG
>JAUZRV010000159.1 GCA_030950105.1 Rhodobacterales bacterium
CGGCAAGGGCGCCCCAATTGATACTATTTGCCGGCAACCCCATGGCGCGCCGCAAATGCGCCAGACCATCCAGAAAAGTGTTGGCAGCGGCATAGTTCCCCTGCCCCGGATTCCCGATGAGCGCCGAAACCGACGAGAACAACACAAAATGATCCAACGCAAGGTCGCGGGTTGCTTGGTGTAACAAATACGCCCCCATTGCTTTTGCGCCCATTGCACGGGCAAATTGTGCACTGTCCATGTCGGACAACAGACCATCATCAAGTGCGGCTGCGGCATGATAAACCCCGCGCAACGGCGGCGCGTTTCGGACCAGATCGGCCATCATCGCAGCAACGCCATCGGCATCGGAAATATCAAGACAAATTTCGCGCACATCGACACCGCGCGTGCGCAAGGCGGCAACCGCGGCCTTGGATTCATCGCTTGTCGCGCCATTTCGACCGACAAGAACGACACATCCAGCACCTTGGTCCGCAAGAAAATCCGCAACCTTAAGACCAAACCCGCCAAAGCCACCCGTAACCAGATAGCTGGCGTTGTCTTGGCAAATCTTGCTGTCGACGGATTTCGGAATGATGGGCAATTCCTCGCCCTCGATACGCACTACGATTTTCCCGATATGCTCGGCGCGACGCATAAAGTGGAAAGCTTCGGCAAACTCGGAAATCGGGAAAATTGTGGTCTCGATCGGCGCATATATGCCCTTTTCAAGACCAAGCCACACTTCGTGCAGCATCTCCTTGAACAGGGCCGGTTTTTCCGCAAGCAGCCGGTCAATATCGACGGCCGCAAACAGCAAATTACGGTTAAACGGACGCAATCCGAGGCCGCGATTATCGTCAATATCGCGCTTGCCTATTTCGATAAACCGCCCAAATGGCGCAAGCAGGGAAACGCTTTTTTCCTGCGCTTCCCCGGGCAAGAAGTTGAGCACGACATCAACACCTTTGCCGTCAGTGGCATTGCGAATATCGTCGACAAAATCAAGCGAACGCGAGTCAAAAACATGTTTCACCCCGAGCGCGCGCAGCACATCCCGTTTTTTATCGCTACCGGCAGTGGCATAAATTTCGGCACCGAGGGATTTGGCCACTTGTATCGCCGCCAAACCAACGCCGCCACTGGCCGAATGTAGCAATACTTTTTCGCCGGGTTGCATACGGGCGATCCGCTCCAGACTGTAGAGCGAGGTAACAAACGCAATAGGCATGCCCACCAATTCAAGGAAATCATGGTCGGGATGATCGGGGAAATCATAGACATATTCGGCCTTGATCGTCGTGTAGCCCCGAAAACAACCGTTGGGCACGCTGGCAATAATCCGGTCACCGACTTTGCGATCCTGCACATTGCGCCCCACAGCGATAACTTCGGCTGCGACTTCCATGCCAATCGCATCGCCAAAAAACGTGCCATCAATGATGTCTTGTGACAAAACACCCATGATTTTCAGGATATCCTTGAAATTGAGCGACACCCCGTGAAGCCGCAATTCAACTTCGTCGTCTTGCGGTGCCACACGAACGGTTTCAATGAATTGCGCCGAATTCACATCCCCTTCTTGGGCAAATTCCATCTCGAAAGGATGATCCGAACCGCGAACAATCGCGTCGCCGAGTTGCTGCGCCGGCATATCGACTGCGGTTAAACGATTCACAAACCGCCCCTCAGCACGCAAGGAAACTTCGTTTTCGCTGCGATCTTCCAGCATCAGTTCCGTTATCAATTCAGCCAGAGGGTCACTGTCATTTCCGGTGTGTAAATCAATCAGACGACATTCAAGCGCGGGATATTCATTGCTTATGACCCGCGCCAATCCGGTGAGGGCAAACTGCCCGCCGCGCATTTGATCAGGCGCATCATCTTCCAAAATCACATTGCCCTGCGTCACAATCGTAAGAGCCGTGCCCGCATTCGCGCCAAAATTTTGAACCAAACCCAATAAATCTATACAGGTCTGCGCGCCCGTCGGATCATCGGCATCATCGCGCCCGAGAAATACAATACGGTCAAAGAATGTGCCGCCAAGAAGGGCCGTCAACCGTGTCCAGTCAAGCGGATTATCGAATGCCAAACTGTAGTTTTCAGGCGATATTTCTTTGAAACCTGTGCCGCTTTGGGCACGCATTACGGTTTTACCAAGCGCGCGCAACCCGCTTGCAACATCGTGGGAAAGCAGATCGGAACCGCCAACCACCAACCAGTGGCCCGCGCCTTGTTCGCCGGTCGGTTTGGCGTCGTCGATCACATCACCCGCGCGCCATTCGTAATGATAAAACAAATCGCCCAGTGAATCGCCGGTCCCCGATTTCGCTCGATGCAAAGCCTGACATTTAAAGCCCTCGACGTGGGCCAAAACGGTGCCGTCGGCATCGCAAAAAGTCAGCTCTCCGGCAATCGACGTCCGGCTGGTTTGAACGACATTTCCCACACACCATACTTCGCGGCCAACCGGCGCGATTTGCGAATATTTTTCAATCCCTACGGGAATAAACATCGTCGTAGGGTCAAACAATGCATCCTCGGGATCGAGACCCACAATAAGCGCCTGAAACGCAGCGTCCAACATGGTCGGGTGCAAATACGGAAAATCGTCGGCTATTGCGACGGTTTCATGGGCAACAATGCGCGCCAGAATATTGTTGTCTTTGCGCTGAAGCGTTTTAAGCCCTTGAAAACATGGTCCATAACTCAACCCGCGTGCGGCAAGCAATTCATAAAGCCCGCCAATATCAAGCGGAGCATCATAGGATTTTTGCAAGGCGGCCACGTCAATAGGGTCTTTGGCCCGCGGTTGCGCGGTGGAAAACCGGGCCATCGCACAGCCAATCCACGACGCCCCTTCCCCTGCACGCCGCCCGTTGATGGAAACAGTGGTTCCGGTGATCTTGGTGCGCAAAACCGGCTTGTCGCTGTCTTCAAACACCAGCGCATTGTTGAACGCAATCTCTTCGACAACACCCCAATTGCCATTGTTATGCTGTGCAGCAAGCATCATTTGCACATACCCCGCCCCCGGGAAAACCAACGCGCCGTCGACTTTGTGATCTTGCAAAAATCCTGCGCTGGTGTGGGTCAATTCAGATTGCCAAACCGGATCGGGGGAATCAATGCGCCGCCCCAGAAGGGTATCATCCAATTGCGCCTGATTATTTTCCTGCTCAAACCAAAACCGCTCTCGCTGCCAAGGATAGAGTGGCATAGCCATATGCGCACAGTGCGGCCCGTGTATCTGCGACCAATCCAGATCTGCGCCGGTGCAATAAAGCGCCGCTTGCGAAGACCGGATGGTTTCGCCCTCGTCGGCACCAGGATAGAGACTGCGCAAAACGTCGGCTTGTCCAGTGATGGGGGTGACAACCTGTTTGATCGAAGGGGCCAACACCGGGTGCGGGCCAACCTCGACAAAAAGATCGAATTCGTGTTCCGCCATATTTTCCATCGCGTCGCGGAAACGCACAGTCTGGCGCACATTTTGCCACCAGTATTGCGCATTATGCGCGGCATCCTCGACTTCCATCCCGGTGACTGTCGACCAAAGCGGAATTTTTGGGGCCTGCGGATCAAGTGCACCCAAAACGGTCAATATTTCGTCTTTTAGGGGATCCATTTGATAACTGTGATAGGCAACTTCGACGCGCAAAATCTTGGCAAAAACGTCTTCTTCGGCAAGCATTTCCGCAATTTCTTCAAGGGCTGCTGCGTCACCGGCAAGTGCGACCGAATTGGCGGCATTGACCGCCGCAACCGAGACTTGTCCGTCATAAAGATCGGCCAATTCTTGCGCTGCATCTTCGGACAGGCCAACCGCAAGCATTTTACCCTGACCGGCCATTTTCTGCTGGCACCGGCTGCGGTGGTAACTCACCAAGGCGGCATCTTCCAGAGTTAGGCAACCCGCAGCATAGGCGGCGGCCACTTCGCCCACACTGTGCCCGATAATGGCGCTCGGGGTGATCCCCAAAGACCGCCAAAGCGCCAAAAGCCCCAATTGCAGGATGAAATTTGCCGGCTGGGCAATTTCATTCTTCGCCATGCGAGATGTATTTTCGTCGGCCTCCATTTCCGCGAGAATAGACCAACCGGAATGGGCATGAAACGCCGCATCTGCCGCCACGACGGCATCACGATACACCGGACTTGTGGCCATTAATCCGCGCCCCATTGCCCACCATTGCGGCCCCATGCCGGTAAAAACAAACACCACGGGCCGTGCATCCGCCCCCGAAACAGCGCCCGGAACACGCCCGTTGAACACCTCGGAATCGACCTCGCCAGCCGCAAACCCTTGTAGTTTTTCCACCGCCAGCGAAGGATTATCAGCCAATACCGCCAACCGGTGCGCCCCATGCGAACGGCGCAATGCCATCGCCGCGACGAGGGCATCAAAACCGGCTTTATCTTGCGTATCCAGCCGTTCAAACGACCCGCTAAATGCCGTTGCAAGTTCCGTCAGTGCCCCGCGACTGCGCGCCGAAACCGGCACCAAAGACGGGGCATCGGTAAATGCAGCCACGTTATCGGGTGATGCAGCCGCAAAACCGCGTTGCACGGGGACCTCGGCCAAAACGGCGTGGGCATTGGTGCCGCCAAACCCGAAAGAGTTGATGCTGACACAGGTCGGGTTTTCACCGCGAGGCAGGTCTTCGAGGCGCGTCGGCACCCGAAATCCGTGTTCGGCAAAAGGGATATTGGGGTTGGGGCGGCTATAATTGATCTGTGGCGGAACCTGACGTTTCGACAGAACCATCGCGGCCTTGATCGTCGAGGCAATACCGGCCGCAGCTTCCTGATGGCCAATATTGGCTTTGACCGACCCCACCATACAGTCTGGCAGATTTCGGCGCCCCGCCCCGATCGCATTTCCCAATGCCCGCATCTCGATGGGATCACCCACAGGCGTGCCCGTGCCGTGGGCCTCGACATATCCAACATCCTCCGGATCAATGCCAAAATCGCCATAAACGCGCTTGATCAATTGCTGCTGCGCATCGGCGTTGGGAACCGTAATCCCCGACGTGCGCCCATCCTGATTAACCCCGACACCGCGTATAATCGCATAAATACGGTCGCCTTCGGCCTGTGCTTCGCTCAACCGTTTAAGAACGATAACCCCGCCGCCTTCCCCGCGCCCATAGCCATCGGCATCGGCCGAAAACGCCTTGGAGCGCGAGTTTTGCGCCAAAAAGCCGCCTTTGGTCATGGCAATCGGAAACTCGGGCCGCATCATGATATTGACCCCGGCCGCCAAAGCAATCGAACATTCCCCTGACCACAGATCGCGGCACGCGTAATTCAACGCGACCAGAGACGACGAACAGGCCGTGTCAATTGTCAGACTCGGCCCGCGAAAATCAAACAGATAAGAAATGCGGTTGGCCAACATGCCAAGCGTCGAACTGGTTGCGGAATGAGAGCCGATGTAGTCGCGATTATTGGCGTCAAAATGCGCAAGCAAACTATCGGCGGTAAATCCACCAACGTAAACGCCCACTTGTTCGCCGACAAAACGATCCGCCGGTAGGCCGCCGTCTTCGAGCGCCTCCATGACAACTTCCATCAAAACCCGCTGTTGCGGATCAATACTCGCCGCCTCTCGATGGGATATGCCAAAGAAATCAGCGTCAAGAACATCAATCTTTTCGGACAGAAAACCGCCTTGGAAATTTACCATTGTGCCGGGGACCGCCGCATTTTGATCATTAAACCAACCGCTATCCCAACGCCCCGCCGGAACGTCACTCATGGTATCAACACCATTGCTTAGCAGTTTCCAGAATGCGTCCGGCGTGTCGCCTCCGCCCGGAAAACGGCAACCAATCCCAACAATTGCCAATGGTTCCTGAGGCTTATTGCCTAATCCTTGCTTCACATCGAGAGGTTTGTTCATATTCATTATTACCTATGAATTGCCGTAAATCGTTCCGAGATTACCATCTCGGCCAGTGCCTGCACAACAGAGCCATTTCATCGTGTCAGATTCTTAAATGGATGTGACATATTTAAAAGATAAACACAAATTTGCATTTGCTTTGGATAAGGCCGTCCGCTTGGTCATTTTTGGGGGATTCACCCACATTGGCCAAGCGGAAACGAGACCGCGGTGAACGATACCAAAACAGCGCGCCAAGAGGCACGAAGAATTTGGTAAGCAGAACATCTCTGAATAATCGCAAGAGGTGTGTTTCAATTGATTATCAATTGGTTAAAAGAGATTTGATCAAATAGTTTACCATAAAAATCAAGGCAATTCCCCTTATTTGATTGGGGGATCCGACCATCATGCGTGTGCAAAAATAATAAATTTCATTTTTGTGCACGGAAGCGCTTGACGCCTCTGCTACACACCCCTAAAACGCCCCAACAGATCGTAACTTTGGGATCTGTATCATGCGCGGTTGTAGCTCAGTTGGTTAGAGTACCGGCCTGTCACGCCGGGGGTCGCGGGTTCGAGTCCCGTCAACCGCGCCATGATCCCCTTTTGAGGTGTCAGAACCAGACACCGAAAAACAGGTTGTCCGTCGGATAATTCATTTGGTAAATTGAACGTCGGAAATACTTGCTTGGATTATTATACTACTATCAGGCCGTAATGTTTTTCGTTCTGTTTCTCGTTCATTCCTTGGTGAAAGACCTCGCACATCAGGGTGATTCAGAGAAAGTGGGATTATCGTTCTGCCGCGATGATCTCGACTGCCTTTGCGCGGTTATCCTGTACGAGTTCAATCGCCCTGGTTGGTGATTTTGCGATGCGTTTGAGCAGGGTGATAGCGGCGCTGGT
>JAUZRV010000016.1 GCA_030950105.1 Rhodobacterales bacterium
GTGCCACGTTTGCATAGGAGTAATGTTTTTGAAATGGGGACGCCGCCCATTATTGCCAATAAAGCGACGCCATTATTCGAATTCGACCATTATTTTAGCGCCTTGATCAATTCCCCCTGTCGTTCTACCGAAATTTGCAAATAGGACGTCAGGGTTGTGTCGATACTGTCGTGCCCCAAATTCATCGACCATGCCTTGAACTGTTCTCGGGTGCCGCAAATCCGATCACCAAATTTGACCAGTGTTTTGCGAAAACTATGTGGCACAAAGGGACGGATACCCGCGTTCACAAATGCACCCTTGATAATTTCGCGAAAGGCATTGGCGTTCGCATAAATCTCGCCAGTCAGACCCGTAGTTTGAAACCCAACATCTTTGACCACTTCAATCTTGGGCTTGGGAAACACCGCGTCATCCGGCCCAAACAGCATATCCTTGCGCTGCATCGTCACCCATTCAGTGAAGCAGGCCAGATACATTTCATCAACCGGGAAAAACCAAGTATAAAACGTCTTGGAGTTTTTGGTGCGCACCTCTCGGGCATCTTGAGAAACCTGTTTTTCAATCAGATCAACATGCTTAAGGCGCAATGACGTCAGGGCGCTATCGCGTGCCCCTGTTAACATCAGCAATGCAAACCCCGCCCGATTGCGCTTTTCAATCAATGTCGCGCTGGGCATCTGGGAAAAGGCATGGTCGCATTGTTCCATCGACGGATACGGGATTTCCCGCCTTGCGTGGGCAACGCGTGCATCCTTGGCGTTATTGTTGAAATAGGCCGCATCCGTATAACTGATCCGCGACTTATAGCCATTCTGGCATGCCAACCATTCAATGAACGCTTTGACCATCCGCAATATCGCATCAATTGTCGCTTTGGCCAACGGCGTGCCAGTTCTCTCGGTCTTGGCCTTAGCCATGTGCTTCTTGAAACGACCAGCATGTTCGGGATTAAACTGCTTGAAGGATTTGAAACCCGTGGTCTGCTCATACCGCATTATCGCCGCCGCTACCTTATCAAGCGTGGTTTCATCTTTGCCTTTGGCGTCGCGTAGATAGTTGAAATAGGCCCGCTTGATGCGTTCGTTTTCCAGATTACGTTTTGTCATTTCTTATTGCTCCTTTTGAAGTGTGAATTTAGCTTGTGATCGTTGGTATCGTTTAGGGTGCGCCACCGTCGCCAAATTGAATCTTCAACAATTGGGCATACACGCCCAACTTGGCGTTGCTAATTATGCGGGCACATTTGCCGCCACAGGTGCCACAGACGCCGCTTAGACGGCCTGTCTTGGCGGTTTGGGGCACATACACCACGGCATCATTCAAAGGTCGCCGCCCAGCGTTGCAGGTGAAGCAGCTCAACTCACCATCTTGTAGTGAAAACTTCTTTGAAGCACGCCTTTGGGCAATGAATTCGCGCAGGTCTTCGCCAAAAATCAGATAGGGGCGTTGTTCCGTTTGAATAGGCAATCCGCGTTTGCCCCAATTGCGGATAGTTGCTGTTGAAACCTCTAATTCATCTGCCGCCTCGGTGATCGTATAGGTCAGGTTCTTTTTGATCCGATTGGCTTTGATACGTCTAGCCATCATCAGACCCCTCAAATAGCGCCCGAATATCTTCGACCCGCCAAACTGTTGTGCGTGGCCCTAGTTTCTGTGATTTGGGAAACCGCCCATCTTTTACGCCCTTCCACCATGTGGATTTTGAGACTGGGATAGGACCGTTGGGAGCTAGGATTTGGGAAAGGCGCACAAAACCTGATACGGGAAAATTTGAGTTGTTCATTGCAATACATCCTCGATTGACTTGGTTCGAGGTGAACTTGCATTATCCGGTGCGCTATGTGCCGGATAAGGTTTGACTCCTATAGGAATCCGCTAACGGTTGCTTTTCCAATAGGCTTCATCGACAAGTTCGGAAGCTTCTCTAAGCCAGCGTAAAATGGTCTTGCTATCAAGGCTTAACCCAACGATTTCCAAATCAGATCGAATATGCCCCGTTGCTTCATTTCTGTTTTTTGAAGGGTCGAAACCATAATTTTCAACTGACATTGCTGCAACTAGTTTTAGTAATGTTCCTTTTTCAGAGCTGCCAAGTTCTACTGTGCCTGAACCGTCATTTGTGGCAATGGGCGGCCCTTGAAACTTTCGCACTGCATTGGCTAAACCTTCGGGCATCGGGAGTTCGAGTTTTTCAAACCAATCAACAATTTCAAGGGCATTACCTCGTTTGTCGATATTTCCGACCTGAACCGCCGACAAGTAGAGTTGGACCCGTTCGGTAAATTCTCGTAATAAGCTGCATGAACCTGTGTCGCTGTTTTCCAATTCGTTGAATTCTTCATGTATCGATTCTGAAGGTATCAGCCCGACAGACAGCATTGCGCTTTCCGTTGCGGTCCACTGGCTTTTTCGGGCCCAGAAAACATAGTCGTCGTAGTCCAGCGAAAATACTGAATTTGTAGATGAATTGCCCTTTTCACCCATTCCCAATTTTAGGTTGAGCGATTTGCTGGAAAGCTCCCGAAGGGCACGGTAGATGCATTTAACTGCATGATGTTCCTCAAGACTGTAGAACAGCGCAGAATCCAAACCATTCGGCGGCCCAAACTCAAATTTCGGCCATGGAACTGGTTTGTCAACTTCTAAGTCTGCGTCACTCCATCCGGTAGATAAATAGACCAAGTGGGAGCCGCGAAAAATCTTGACTAATAAATTTGCAATTGTTCTGTCTCTCATCCGAGCATATTGGACTAACATACGGCAAATTTCAATTTTCTATCTGTCCCTTAAATACTTATCCAGTTCTAGAGCCCACCAATCCGCAAGCCTCACCCGTTCATCCCAATGTTCCCCCCGCGCATATGCCCGCCGCACCTCGTTTTTCTCAACATGCGCCAGCGCCCGTTCAATCGCGTCTGGGTTCCACAAGCCGCTTTCATTAGCTAAGGTTGAAAAACTTGCTCGAAACCCGTGGGCGGTCATTTCTTCCCCAGAATACCCCATCCGGCGCAAAGCGGCGTTTAACGTGTTCTCACTCATCGGGCGTTGCCATGACCGCAATGACGGGAACAGCAAAACACCGTTTCCTGTCAGATTTCGCAATTGCGCCAACAAGACCAACGCTTGATCCGGCAATGGCACATTATGGGGTTTGCGCATTTTCATCATTTTCGCCGGTATCGACCACACCGCCGCTTCAATATCAATTTCTTCCCACCGCGCGTGACGCAGTTCACCGGGACGTTGGGCAAGAATGGCCAAGAGCTGCAACCCGATCCGCGTCGTTGTCTGCCCTTGGAAATCATCAATGGCCGCCATAAGTGCGCCCAGCGCCTTTGGGTCCGTAATTGCCGCCCGATGCGTCACGGTTGGCCGGATCAACGCATCCCGCAACGCATATGTCGGATCGGTTTCGGCAATACCACTGGCCACTGCATAGCGAAAGATTGATCCAATCCGCGCGCGCAAACGATGCGCGGTTTCGTAATTCCCCTTGGCCTCGACCTTGCGCAAACAACGCAACACCATTGGTGACGTAATATCCGAAATCGGTTTACGCCCGAAATCCTTGTTGGCCAGTTTCAGGTGGTATTCAGTCTTGGACAAAGTTGCCGGTGATTTGCCTTCCTTGCGCTGCTTATCCAGAAACGCCGCCCCGACCTTTTCAAACGTATGACCGCGACTTTCCCGCCTGATCCGCTTTTCCTCTTGCTTGGTCTCGCTCGGGTCGCCCCCTGCGGCAAGTTCCACCCGCGCCGCATCACGGGCCTGTCGGGCCTGCAAAAGACTGATTGCCGGATAATCCCCAATCACAAGCAGCTTTTCCTTGCCATCAATGCGATATTTGAAACGCCAAGACTTTGCGCCGCTCACTTTCACAAGAATAAACAGCCCGTCAAAATCTCCCACCTTGTAGGGTTTTTCTTTGGATTTCAGGTTTCGAATCTTTGCATCATTTAATGGCATCTGGGGGTACGCTCATTTTCAGGATTCCAGCGTACCCCCACACAGACCCCCAATCTGGGGGTACGTTAGCGGATCAAGAAAAACGCCACTGGACAAACAATCTCAATAAAGCCCTTATATACAAGGCTCAATCGGATGTCACTGGACTTTAAAATATGGTGAAATGGTGCCCCCACACGGACTCGAACCGCGGACCTACTGATTACAAATCAGTTGCTCTACCAGCTGAGCTATAGGGGCACTGGCGCCGATTTACGCAATGATCCGTCAAAGGGCAAGACCCTTTTTTGTCAATTTTAATCTTATCGGTTTGCGCGCGCCAACAAGGCAACCGCAGACAGCCCGACAAGGATCACCAATACCGCTGCAGGGGACGCCTCGCCGAGGTTTTCGAGGCTGGCCTGATCATGCACCCGCGTCGCCAATGTGTCGTAATTAAACGGCCGCAACAGCAACGTCGCGGGCAATTCCTTGACGCTATCGACAAACACCAACAACAACGCCGATCCGATAGATCCGCGAATCAACGGGAAAAACACCGCCTGCAAGGTCTGTGCCTTGGTGCGTCCCAATGAACGCGCCGCCATCGGCAGGCTGGGCGACACCCGCCCCATCGCGGCATCCGCCGCACCCTGTGCAATCGCAAAAAACCGCACCGTGTAGGCCAAGACCAACGCCCCCGCCGATCCGGTAATCAAGAGACCGATATCAACGCCGGTTACCGCCTCGACGAAATCCGCCAATGCATGGTCAAATGCCGCTAGCGGGATCAACAGACCGACCGCCAAAACCGCACCGGGGGCCGCATATCCAATGGTGGTTACCGGCAATAGCAATCTTGGCAACCGCCGCCCCGACAGACGCACGCCATATACCAGAAACACCCCCGCAGACACGCATAGAAACGCCGCGATCCCGCCCACAGTCAACGTATTGGCAAGCGCCTTGAACAGCGCTGGATCCTGCCAATATTCAACATTATCCAACGCATGCCCCATGATTACCGAAAACGGTAACACAAATCCCACCAGAAACGGGATCAAACAGACAATCGTTGCGACCCATGCGGGCCACCCGCGCAACACCACCCGTTCAATCGGGCGGTTGCGGTTAGACAGGTTGAAAAATCGGCTTTTGCGCCGCGAGATCTTTTCAAGCGACACCAGCAAGATCACCAGAACCAACACGATACTGGCGATTTGCGCGGCCCCGCCGGCGTTATTACTCTCGAGCCAAACACTGAAAATCCCCGCCGTCAGGGTCTGCACCGCGAAAAAATCGACCGTGCCAAAATCATTCACGGTTTCCATCATCACAATCGCCACACCGGCGGCGATAGCCGGGCGTGCCAACGGCAGGCCGATACGGAAAAACCGCCGCCATGCCCCGGCACCAAGGGATTTTGCCACCTCGTCGCCGCTGCTTGATTGTTCGCGAAACGCCACCCGGGCCAACAGATACACATAGGGAAACAGCGACGCCGCCAACACGATCACCGCCGCGCCTAATGACCGGATTTCCGGAAACCAGTAATCGCGCGCCGATTGCCACCCCATAAGGCCGCGCATGCCGGTTTGCACAGGTCCCGCATATTCCAGAAAATCCACCAGCGCATAGGCCCCGACATAGGCCGGCACCGCCAGCGGCAACAACAACAACCACTCTAACCAGCGCGACATTGGAAACCTATACCGCGCGATGATCCACGCCGCCCCCGTCCCCACCATTCCGGCAAGCAAACCAACCCCGAACATCAACTTGCCGGTGGTCCACAAATAGCGTGGCAATGTGGTTGCAATCAAATGCGGCCAGATATTTTCTGTCGGATTGAACGCCAGCCAGATCACCGAAACGATCGGCAACAGCACGAACATCGCAATCACCACCGCCCCCGCCGACCACGGGTTGAACGCGCCCGCACCGACCCGCGAAGCGAGGTTTGCAACTCGTGCCAACATGGGTCTGCGACCCGCATCTGTCTGCGTTACTGGTTTCATGGCGCCCCTGTTGCCTTATTCCGGTTTAACTGTCCAGAAAAGAGCCTATAATACCCCAAAGACAGCGTAATAAACAGGATTTCCATGCAGATTGTTCTCCATACAGGCGCCCATAATACCGACGACGGCCGCCTCATGCGATGTCTGTTGCGCAACCGGGGTGATTTTAAAAAACGCGGCGTGGCGGTTCCTGCGCCGGGCAGCTATCGCACGCTCATCCGCGACGCGCTACACGCGATGAACAAAGATAACCCGAACCCGAGCATGGACGCCCGCGAAATCCTGCTCGACGAGATGCTTGATGATGAACAGGCCGATCGAATCCTGCTCTCCAACAACAGCTTTTTCGGCGTCCCCAAAACCGCGATCAAAAAGGGCATGTTCTACCCCTATGCCGAAATGAAGCTGGCGAAATTCACCAAACTGTTTCCCGGTGACCAGATCGAATTGTTCATGGGTATTCGTGATCCCGCCTCATTCCTGCCAGTCATGTTTTCCGACAGCCCCGAAACCGATTTTGAAACCTTTATGGAAGGCGCCGATCCGCGCGACATGCGCTGGTCCAACCTGATTTCACGTATTCGCAATACGGTCCCCGACATCTCTATTACCGTCTGGTGCAACGAAGATACCCCGATGATCTGGGCGCAATTGATCCGTGAAATGGCCGGCCTTGAACATAACGAAAAAATCATTGGCGGTTTTGATCTGTTGTCCGACATCATGACCCGCGAAGGCATGAAACGGTTTCGGGCCTATCTCAAATCCCACCCCACCATGAGCGAAGTCCAGAAACGCCGCGTAATATCGGCCTTCCTCGACAAATTCGCCATCGAAGACGAGATCGAAGATGAACTTGATCTGCCCGGCTGGACCAGTGAATTTGTGGATGAATTGAGCGAGATTTACGATGAAGACGTGTTTCAAATCGCCCGCATCCCCGGCGTGCAGATAATTGCGCCATGACCCCGCCGTGACCCTGCTTGCAACGCCCCCTGAAATCTTCCCCCTAGCCCGAATTATTCATGAAGCGGCGTAAATCGTTTGGCGGGCGTAGATCAAGCTGTTGAAATGTCGTATGATTTTGGTGTTGAACAAGATCATTCACCTCCAGCAGAAAATCCAACCCACCATGAATGACGATACGCT
>JAUZRV010000160.1 GCA_030950105.1 Rhodobacterales bacterium
CGCGGCATCAGCCGCCCGAACACCCCCAGATATCAACCTTCAACGCACACTCTAAACTCAGTTCAAAACGCCGCCGTCAACCCGGCCGATCCAGTGCGCCGGAAGGAAATACCCGGAGGCTGATGAATAATTCGGGCTAGGATTGGTGTTCCAAACAACGCGCAACAGGGGGCTTTATGTCCAATATCAAACTTCTGGGCCTTTCCGGCTCGCTCCGCCAAGGATCGTTTAACCGCATGTTATTGCGCGAAGGGGTGCGCCTGTTCGGGGACGCCGATTATACCGAGGCCAATGTGAAACTTCCGCTTTATGATGGCGATGAAGAAGACGCCACTGGCATCCCGCCCGCTGTGCAACCCCTCGCCGATCAAATCGCCGCTGCCGACGCGGTTATGATTGCGACACCGGAATATAACAGTGGCATTTCCGGCGTGTTGAAAAACGCGCTCGATTGGGTGAGCCGCACCGACGGCAACCCGTGGAAAGACAAACCGTTGGCCATTTTATCGGCCACGGCGGGGCGCACAGGCGGGGCGCGCACGCAGACCATGTTGCGCTGGTGTCTGACCCCGTTCCGGCCCCGGATTTTGCAAGGCCCCGAGATCCTCGTGGCGCAAACCGCCGATCAATTTGACGAAAACGGCCGCCTTATCAATGCCTCGAATGAAAAGGCATTACGGATTCTAATGACGGCCCTACGTGCCGAGATAGGCCGCTAGCGCCTCGGGCGGATTGTCAAGTAAATCGGCGGTGTCTTGCGGCGGATAGGCCATCCCCTGCGCCACAAGAATGGTGCGTTTGGCGATGCGCCGTGCGTCCGCCGGATCATGGCTTACCAACAACACGGTTGCGCCAATTTCACCGGCGAGTTCCGCCACCAGATCAAGCATCTCGTGACGCAACGCCGGCCCAAGCGCGGCAAAGGGTTCATCCAGCAACATCAACGGTTTGCGTTGCACCAGAACCCGCGCCAACGCAACGCGACTCTGTTGCCCCCCCGAAAGTTGCGCCGGTTTACGCGCCCCCATATCGGCGAGGCCAACCCGTTTTAACGCCTGTTCAACGCGGTCTTTTTGCGCGCTATTCAACCGCATATCGGGGCGCACCCCGAGGGCGACATTCTGTCCAACCGTGAGATGCCCAAACAGGTTATTATCCTGAAACAACATTGCAATCGGGCGCTTGGCAGGGCGGTTGGCGGTGATGTCCACACCGTCCCAAATCACCTTGCCCGCGTCCGGCGATGTAAACCCCGCCACGATATTGAGAAGTGTCGATTTCCCCGCCCCCGATGGTCCGATAACCGCCACGATATCGCGGTTTTCAAGAGTGATATCCGCCGTCAGGGCAAACCCGTCTTGGCGCAGTTCAAGATTTTCAAGCGTCAGCATCGCGTCGCCCTCCCCGATCAAATCCCCAGAATAACAGCAGACTTGCCATCAATAGCACAAGGCCCGCCCCCGCCGCTGCCTGCATTTGATAGGCCCCCATCAGGCGATACATCTGAAGCGGTAATGTTGCATTTTCTGAATCCGCAAACAACATCACCACGCCCAGATCCCCCATCGAAAGCGCCGCCGTCAACCCCGCCCCGAACCCGAGGGCGCGCCGTATCCGTGGCAATATCAACCATCGCAAACGCGCCCATCCCGCGAGGCCCAGACTGTCGGCCAAGCGGCCATAATCGGTTTCAACCGCGCGGCAGGCAGGCGTCAAAATCCGCAACATGAACGGCAGTGCCATCACCGCATTAACCAAGATCGTCACCACGAGGGCCACGTCCGTCGGGCGCACCCACGGATTGATCAGCAAGAACAATCCGGTGCCGATCACCATCGGTGAAACCGTGACACCGAGCAGGCCAATACTGTCGATCCAGCCGCGTTCGCGCGACGCCGTAGCCATCGCAAGACCCAAAACCACCGTAAGAGATGTTGCCGCCAGCGCCACCAGAATCGACCGCCCCAGCGCCGCCCAGATTGCAGTTGGCATCATCCCGAGACCGGCAATGCCGTTAAGAACGATCATCGTCAGTGGCAGCAATAAAAACACGGTGGACAGCAGCAACACCGCGCTATCCAGCACCTTGGATGACACCGTGTTCACATCCCACCGATGCACCACCCGATCAAGGCCCGCACCCATGCCATCGCCGGTTGTCACGCGCAGCGCCAGCACGGCAACAACAGCGACCAGCGCGATTTGAACGCTGGCCAATACCGCCGCCCGTGCCAGATCAAAATCAAACCGAAAGGCCTGATAAATCGCCAGCTCAATCGTGGTCGCACGTGGTCCGCCACCAAGGGTAAGCGCGACTGCAAAGCTTGATAAACATATCGCGAAAATGATCAGGAACGCACCGGGAAGGGCACCCCGCAACATCGGATATTCCAAGGTGCGCGCGATCTCTCGTGGCCCGAACCCGAGCATTTCAGCAAGGCGAAATCTCTCGGCGGGGATCGCCTGCCACCCTTGTAGAATGATCCGTGTGGCAAGCGGGAGATTGAAAAATACATGCGCGATTACAACGCCTTGCAATCCGTATATTGAAATCGGTGGCAGACCGAATTTGGACAGGAGGGCGGCCAATATCCCGCTACGCCCGAACACCGCCAAGAGGCCAAGCACCGCAACGATAACCGGCAGGATAAACGGTGCGCCAAGCAGGGTGATCAACACTGCACGCCCGCGAAATTTGCGCCGCGCCAAAGCCCGTGCAACGGGTATCGCCAATCCCACACTGATCAATGCCGACAACAGCGCCTGCCAGATCGTGAACCGGATCGCCGCCATGTCGGATGATACCAACCACGCGCCACCGCCCGCGCGCCAAAACACAGCAAGCAACGGCCCAAGGATCACCACAACGACAAAAACCGCCGCGATGATCCCCGTATTTGCGCGCCCTATTGTGATAGCGCGGCAAGCCATTCTTGCAGGGCCTCGTCACGGATATTTGCCGCCGCATCAGAGGACAGCAACAAGGCACTTTCCGGCTGAATCAGGGTCGAAAACCCATCCGGCAGACCCTGTTGGGTTGTCACCGCGGGATACATCCAGTTGGTGGTCGGAATGATGTCCTGAAAGGCATCCGAAACCATGAATTGCAGAAAGGCATCGGCAAGATCGGGGTGTTTCGCGGATTTGAGTTTTGCCGCGACCTCGACCTGTAAATAGTGACCCTCGGTGAACAAGGCCGCCGATTTTCCGGCATCTTCTTCGGCGATCAAATGATAGGCGGGCGAGGTTGTGTAGGACAACACCATATCGGCCTCGCCGCTTAGAAACAGGCCATAAGCCTCGCTCCAGCCTTTGGTCACGGTGAGGATATTATCCGACAATGCCGACCAGATTTCAGGTGCGTCATCGCCATAGGCCGCCTTGACCCACATCAGCAACCCAAGGCCCGGTGTCGAGGAACGCGGGTCTTGGATAACCACCTTGAGATCACTCGCGGCAAGGGCGCGAAAATCGGTCGGGGCGGCAAGGGTCGCGTTGTGAACAAAGGCAAAGTAACCCCAATCATAGGGCACAAAAACCGGATCATCCCATGCGATAGGCAGGGAATAATCTGCGCTGACAGAATGGGGCGAAAACAGGCCTGATTTGGCTGCCGTAGCTGTTAAATTGGTGTCGAGGCCCAAAACAACGTCGGCCTCGCTGCGGTCACCTTCAAGCAGAAGCCGCGCCAGAAGGGACGCCCCGTCGCCAGTGGCCACAAATTGCAGATCGCAACCGCACTGCGCCTCAAACGCCTTTTCAACAAGGGGTCCTGGTCCCCAATCGGAAACAAAACTGTCGTAAGTATAGATCGTCAAAACGGGTGTTTCGGCCACAACATTCGTGGCGATTAACAGACCCGCAGCAAGTGTAAGAGCTTTCATAGCGTCCTCCAAATTGCGGCAGAGATGGCAAGTGTGGAAGAATTCCATACCTTCCCTCCGCCGGTTCTAACCGGTTCAGGTTCAACGGGTCTGCAAATGCATCTCAGCCCACATTTTCATGCGCGGCACCCCGAGGTAGGGCCATATCTAGCGGGGGTTTGGATGTCGGGCAAGGCAAAACACCTTGAGGCCGCAGGATTGGGGCGCTAGACCGTGTGGAACAAGGAGCGCCTAATATGAGCATGAACAGTTTCGGACATCTTTTCCGCGTCACCACCTGGGGCGAAAGCCACGGGGTCGCGTTGGGTGCGACGGTCGATGGTTGCCCGCCAAATGTGCCGATAGATGCGGCGATGATTCAGGTGTGGATGGACAAGCGGAAACCGGGAACCAGCAAATATACCACGCAACGGCGTGAGGCGGACGAGGTGGAAATTCTGTCAGGGGTTTACGAGGGCAAGACCACCGGAACGCCGGTGCAATTAATGATCCGCAACACCGATCAGCGATCCAAGGATTATAGCGAGATTGCCGAGAAATTTCGCCCTGGACATGCCGATATAACTTATTGGCAAAAATACGGAATTCGCGATCCGCGTGGTGGCGGGCGGTCTTCTGCGCGCGAAACGGCAGCGCGGGTGGCGGCCGGCGGATTGGCACGCGAGGCGATACGCGCCTTGGCGCCGAACCTTGAAATCAAGGGCTATATGGTGCAAATGGGACCGCGCAAAATTGACCGTGCGCGCATGGATTGGGCCGAAATCGAACGCAATCCGTTTTGGACACCCGATGCAGCGGCGGCGCAAGATTGGGCCAAATATCTGGATGAGTTGCGCAAATCGGGCAATTCGGTCGGGGCGGTGGTCGAGGTGGTGGCACGCGGGGTGCCTGCGGGTCTTGGCGCGCCGATCTATGCCAAGCTGGACACCGATCTGGCGGCGGCGATGATGTCGATCAACGCGGTCAAAGGTGTGGAAATCGGCGAAGGCATGGGGGCCGCGGACCTTAGCGGAGAGGCCAATGCCGACGAGATTTTCATGGGACCAAACGGGCCGGAATTCAGCAGCAACCATGCCGGTGGTATCCTTGGCGGGATATCGACAGGGCAGGATATTGTGGTGCGGTTTGCGGTCAAGCCGACGTCGTCGATATTGAAGCCACGGCGCACAATTACCAAGGCAGGCGAGGCCGCCGAGATCATCACCAAGGGCCGTCACGACCCCTGTGTGGGCATCCGCGCGGTGCCGGTGGGCGAGGCGATGATGGCCTGTGTGATCCTGGATCATCTGCTCTTGCATCGCGGACAGATTGGTGGCCAGATTGGCGAACATCAGGGGCAGATCGGGGCATAATCCGGTATATGGTCCACCTATCCCGAATTATTCATGAAGCGGCGTAAATCGTTTGGCGGGCGTAGATCAAGCTGTTGAAATGTCGTATGATTTTGGTGTTGAACAAGATCATTCACCTCCAGCAGAAAATCCAGCCCGCCATGAACGACGATACAC
>JAUZRV010000161.1 GCA_030950105.1 Rhodobacterales bacterium
GTCACGGTTTTTGTGCGTATCACCCTTGAACGTCACACCGACACCTCGGTGCGCGATTTTGAAAACCGGATAAATGCCATCGACGAAGTGCTTGAATGTTACGTGATGACCGGTCTTTCCGATTATCTGCTGCGCGTCGCCGTGGCCGACCTTGATGATTACGAGAATTTTGTGCGCAATCGCCTGCACCCTATCGGGGGTATCGGTTCAATCGACACCAGTTTTGTTTATGGCATCGTCAAAAAAACCGGCGTTTTCCCGATGCTTTAACGGCGTGCTTTAGGGACGCGATAGAAACACATCGGCAATCGCGGCCACTATATCGCCTTGGGTCAATGCAAATATGCGCGCCCGTTCGGTGTTTTGCCCGTCGGGTGATTTCATTTGCAACCCGAAACGCACCCGCGTGCCCACGAGAACCGGCGCCAAAAACCGCACCCGCACTTCGTCAACGCGGTGTTCGGGCAATAGGTGATCCACAACCGTTTCCAATGCCCCGACAAGCAACATTCCGGGCACAATTGCGCGCTCCAACCCGTAGGCTTGCGCATAAATATCGTCGACATGCAGCGGATTATCATCACCGCCAAGGGCGATGTAATTTGCCACAAGTCCGGCATCAATGACCGCACTTGTGACGGTTTGCAATTCAGTGGCCGCGATATTGCGCGGCAAGCCCGTGCCGCGCATCCGTTTAAAATCAGCCGTATCAAGGGTGCGCAAGCGGGTTTGAAACTTGCAAATAACCGATTGATCGGGCCGACAAATGTCTGCAGAGAACCCAAAAGGATCACTTGGTTTCTGCTGTGTGGCAAGGTGCATAATTATGCCCAGTTGTCGATCACACGGCAGCGCATGAAACCGTTGAATTGCCTGATAGTCATGCACTGTAATTTTGCCGTCTTCCGCCGGAGGGAACCGCAATAATCCTGTCTCTTGTGACGCAGAACTTGCCAGTGCCAAACCCAAAACCGGCGCGGTAAACGGCACTTTAAACACTTTCAAGGCGGGTGAGAATAGTCCGGCAAATAAGTGACCGAGACGCAGGCATTGATTCGCTGGAAAAGTCACGGATCGTTGTTCACCCTTGGGGTTTTGCACCATCTAGAAATCTGCTTTGGCGACAATCAAACTTGCGTTGATCCCGCCAAACGCCAGAGAATTTGACAGGCATGCGCGGGTGTTCAATGGCCGCGCTGCGCCGCTCACAGGGTCAATATTAACCAGTGGATCAATCTCGTTAAAATTGATCGTTGGCGGCGCCATCTGTGCGCGCAAGGCCGCAATCGTCACGATCATTTCCAACGCGCCCGCCGCCCCAAGGGTGTGCCCGTGTATCGGCTTTGTCGACGACACGGATATGTCGTCCAATTCCGCCCCGAAAACTCGCCGAAGGGCCTCTATTTCATTGATATCATTGGCAACTGTTCCGGTGCCATGGGCGTTCACATAGCCAATTTCATCCGGTGCAATTCCCGCATCGGCGAGCGCCTGAGACATGGCACCGGCGGCACCTTCCGGGGCAGGGCGCAACAAATCACCCGCATCACAGGTGGTGCCATAGCCGATCATTTCCGCCAGAATTTCGGCCCCGCGCGCCTGTGCCGACTCCAATGTTTCAAGCACCAGAACCCCCGCACCTTCGCCCAGAACCATGCCGTTGCGATCCTTGGAAAACGGGCGACACAGGTCCGGCGTCATCACCCGCATGGTTTCCCACGCTCGATACGTTCCGTCCACCAATGTCGCCTCGGCGCCGCCGGTCAAACACCGCTCAATCGTGCCGGCGCGCAACAATTGCATCGCCAAACCAATGGATTGTGCCCCTGATGCACAGGCGGTCGAAATGCAAATGGCCGGTCCCGTCGCCCCAAATTCCATCGCCACCCACGACGTCGACGCATTGTTCATTATCTTGGGAATGGCCATCGGATCGTAGCGCGCAGAATTATCATGGGCAAATTTCAAATAATTCACATCAAGCGTGCGTGCCCCGCCAAATCCCGATCCAATGATAACGCCGCATTTGCTGCCAAAATCATCGGGTCCCAATCCGGCCTGTGCCACCGCCTCGCGCGCGGCCATGCGGGCCATTTGCGCGATCAAATCCTGAAATCGTTCTTCGCGCGGGTTGGCAACCGCCGCAAGAACATCCGGCGCAATCGGTGCTACGTTTTTGACCTTTTGTGCGACAATATTCTGGAAATCAAATTCTTTGACACCGCTGATTCCGCCGAGACATGCCTGCCATATTAGATCGGCCCCGATGCCTGCGCTTGAAACGGCCCCGACGCCGGTAACGACGACACGGTTCATGCCGGTTTTTCTTGCTGATGTTCAATGATTTTCTTGGTCGCAACCGCCAACAAATCGCCCACTGTTTCCAGATCTGCCAATTCGTTATCAACCGGAATATAGGCCCCGTATTCTTCTTCGATGGCCATCAAAATCATGATAAAATCGGCTGAAATGATGTCCAGATCGGCCAATTTGGCCTCCATAACAAGGTTCTCCGGCTCAACCATGCCTTCGCGCGCGACAAGGGCGAGCAACTCTTGTGACAATTTGCTTTCTGAATCCATGTCGTCCTTCATTTCGTATCTTTCCGCTCGGTTGCCTTCCACGTATAATAAAGACCATACCATTACTTATACGCGAATATAGCCCCAATGTGTCCGATCTACCAGTGTTAACAATCGTGCGAAATGCCCTCTATTACGGGCTGGCATTGCCCGTGTTTGCATTGGTTCTCTTGGTGATTCCGGTGGCATTGGTCTCGATGCGCGTTGGTTGGCCGTTGGTTCGGGGGCTGTTAAAAATCCACCTGTTCCTTCTGGGTTCCGTTGGCGGTGTCAAATATGAACTGATCGGGCGCGCGAACCTGCCGACCTCGCCGTATTTGATTGCCGCGCGCCATCAATCCAGTTGGGAAACTGTCTTTTTTCATATCCTGCTGGATAATCCGGCGATGTTGGCCAAGGATACGTTGTTCAGCCTGCCGTTGATTGGTGCGCTGATGCGCAAAAACGGGCATATTGCCATTGATCGTTCGGGGTCAATTGATGCCTTTCGGCGCGCGGTCGCACAGGCCGCCGAGGTCACCGCATCCAAACGCAGCGTGTTGATATTTCCGCAAGGGACGCGGGCCAAGGAGCATGCTAACGATCTAAAGCTGGGGGTGCTCGTGCTCTATCGTAAATTGGAGTGTCCTTGCGTGCCTATCGTGTTGAATTCGGGGGATTTCTGGCCAAGCAAAAGCTGGATTCTGCGCCCCGGAACAATCAAAATCCGTATTTTACCGGCGATTGAAACCGGCCTTACCTCCAAAGAATTTTTGGCCAGGATCACGCATGATCTGGAAACCACCGTTTAATCGTGCAAAACACAGGGTAACCATCCGCGAAAGGTGACCGGTATTCTTACTCCACATGAAAAAATCGACATGATCTATACTTGGGTGGATGGTTCGCTTCCGGGGTATCTTGAGGAGCGGCAAAAATATTCGGAGAAACCGATTGATATGAACCCCGAACGCTATCGCGATACCTTTCAAAATTTGCGATATTCCTTGCGTTCGGTTGCCACCTATCTGCCGTGGGTTAACATGATTTATATCGTGACCAACCGCCCGCAGATCCCGGCGTGGCTTGACCCGGATCATCCGCAAATCAAGGTCATCCACCTTGATGAATTCATTCCCGACGCCTACCTGCCCACGTTCTGTTCCAACGCCATAGAAAGTTTCCTGCATCTCATTCCGGGGCTTTCCGAACATTTCATTTATATGTGCGACGACTTCTTTTTCCTGCGCGAAACCAAACTGACGGATTTTTGGAAAGACGGGATCTACGCCATTTTGGGCACTTTGATCGGCGAGAACCTAAAATGGCGGGTTTATGCGGAAAAAAACAACATTATCGGCACCGGATTTGTGGAACATGGGCCGCATTTTGCGCGAAAATCCTATTGGAAGGCGATGACCGAAATGCGCCCTGTTGAAATGGAAGCCACCCGCCGTCGCAAATTCCGCCACCCCGAAAATCTCGTTACTTTCAAACTTTACCGGACGTATATGCTTGAACAGCACAGGGCGATTTCGCGGCCGGTGCGGTTCTGGACCTACACCCGGTTTGCGATTTTTGTTAAACTTGTGAATGATCTCAAAAAGATGCACAAAGCGTTGGATCGGTTGCGTTCGCGGCGCCCGAACTTCTATTGTTTGAATGATGATTTGAAGGGCGACCCAAACCCCGAGATTGTCGCATTGGTGCGCTCTTTTTTGGCCGAAACCTACCCAAAACCATCGCCTTTTGAATTAGCAGAGGTGTCGTAATGCGCGCTGAAACATCGTTCTCCGACCCCACCGCACAATTGTTGAACCGGCGCATCACCGGCGGTTCAACCCTGTCGCAAATGAAACAATTGCTCAGCTTTCTGTTGTTTGATGCCGGCCTGCTGCGCGACCCTCTTTTAATATATGCGATACTTTCAAGCATAAGCCGCGCCGCGCTTATCTTTTCGATCAATGAAACCGCCGCCACCCTCGCGCAAAGCATGTGGCCAATTGTGTTCTTATTGATCAGCGCGGCTTGCTCGCTGTTTTTTGGGCATTTGTCGCGGGTGCGGGGCCATTCGGTCGTCAAACAAGTGCAACACGACATGCGTCGCGCGATGAGCAGGCGGCTTTTGGCGGCGGATATTGATTTCATGCTGCGGCACGACAAAGGCCATGTCTATACGGTGATGACCCAGGAAATTCAGGCCGTATCCAGTTCGTCTATAAACCTGATCGAGGCCGCCGAGGCGCTTTTACTGCTGATGATCTGCATCCCCTATCTGTTCTGGATCTCGTGGTTTTCGGGCCTTGCGGCACTGGTGGCCGTCGCAATCGGCACCAGTGGATTCGTCTTTGCCGAACTGCCCGCGCGCCGCCTTGTTGAACGCGCCAATTCTTCTACCGCGCGCTTTGTTGATCGGGTAAGTGACATGCTCGCCGGTTGGATGGAGTTGCGTTTGCGCAAATCCCGCCGCGTTGATCTGGCCCGCGATATCGACGACGCAATCGGTGAAGTGCGTGACCTGTCCATCGAGGCCGAGCGCCGGTTTAGCACCAGTCAGGCGTTCGGGCAGGCCGCATTGATCGGCCTGATTTGTATGGTTGTGTTGTTGCTGCCGCGGTTTCAAGGGGCCGATACCACCGAAATGTTTCAGGTGATGACCGTTGTTTTGCTCGCTTATGGCCCGATTGAATTGGTTTTCAAGGCGCTGCCGCGATTGTCACGTTCGGTTGCTGCATATAGAAAAATCGGCGATGTCGTCTTTGATTTGCAATCGCGTCAGGTCGAGCCAAGCGAAGACACCGATACCCTGTCCACGCATGGCTTCAACACCATCGAGTTGCGCAATGTAACCGCGCATGTGGGCGAGGGCGGGGCCGCAGGTGCCGGACAAGAGGACGCATTTGTTCTCGGGCCGGTCAATCTCATCCTGAAACCCGGCGAAAACGTATTCTTTACCGGCGGCAACGGATCTGGCAAATCAACATTGATGAGCCTGATTTGCGGACTGCGCTCACCTGATTCCGGTGAAATTCTAATGGATGGTATGGCTGTCGGGCCTGATAATATCGCCGATTTTCGCGGATTGTTTTCTGCGGTTCTTGGCGAATTCCATCTGTTTCGTAACCCCTATGGCCTCAACAAAACCGAACAGAAAACTCTGGCCGAAATGATCGAAACATTGGGATTGAAACATCGTGTTGATCTTGTTGACGGCGCATTTTCCACGCTTGCCCTGTCTACCGGTCAACGCCGCCGCCTTGCCTTGGCCGTGGCCACCGCCGAAAAGCGGCCGGTGATTATTCTTGATGAATATGCAGCGGATCAAGACCCCGAAAGCCGCGCGTTTTTCTATGATGTGTTGTTGAGAAAAATGCGCGACACAGGGCAATTGGTGTTGGTGGTGACCCACGACGAACAAGAATATTACAAATCTGACAGGTTGATAAAGATGGACCAGGGCAGGATTGTCTCGGACCAGCAAAATCCACCTGCGAAAACAGGATAACCCGATGACCGATCAGATGAAAATGCGTTCCGGTGCGCCTGTTACGCAGGCTATACCTGTCACCACACCGCGTTGGTTGCGCCGTGTGTCGGTGTTCGCGATCCTGACCAATACCATCGTCTTTGTTGTGGTCAATTACTGGATTTACACCGCGCGGTTCCGGTTTATCGACACCCATCCCGCCTATGTCGCCAAGCAGCCGCCCACCATAAGCCGCGCGATTTCCGATAATCTGATCGGGGATCCATTCGCCTTTTGGATCGCGGTATGTGCTGTGCTTCTGGCCCTTGGTGTGCTGCCCATCGGTATGCTTTACCGTCGCGCCAGCCATGCGTCGAATGGTGTATCGGAACGGGTTGGCGCAATCGTACGCATCCTGCCGCCGCTGGTAATCGCAAGCCAGTTCATTGCCGCTATCGGTATGTATATGCTTAGTAATTTCCGGTTTCCCGACAATGGCGCGCTGCATATGATCGGCAGTTATCTGTTCTTTGGTTTCGAGACGCTGACCGTCCTGCTTTCGTCCATTACCTGCTGGCATCTGGGCCGCAATGCCACAGTGGTTTCACGCCTGTCCACCGATTTTTCGATTGCTCCGGGGATGAGTGCGTTTCGCTGGAAACTCGGTATTCTTGTGCTGATGATGGCCGCTACCTATATCTTGCTTTTTGTGATAAAGGATATGAACCTGCCGATTGATGGCAAAGCAGTTTATGCAACATATGTCTTGCTGGAACCGGCGGTTATCAGCGGATTTCTCATCTATTTGTTAAGTTTCAATATCGACCTCGCGCGTCTTGTTATGGGGTCCCGATCTTAGTTTCATGGGCCCGCAACATACGCGCCGCCCGCAACCCGCGCTGCAATGCGGTGGCATGCGACAGCACCGCATAGATCGCCACGCCCGCCCCCAAAAACCAACCGGCGTTCACGCCCAAGGCGTCCAATGTGCCTTGCAATATTAAAACCACAGAGAGAAATATCACCCGCTCCAGCCGTTCAAACAGGTCTGGCCAATCGGTGTTGCTTATCGGCATTTCAATCGCGGTGCGCGCCTTGGCATAGCTGGTGAAAACGCCGCCTGTGAGGGCCAGCAACGCCAGCGGCCACATATCATTGACATAGGCGATGGTCGCAAACACCACCAATTCCTGATAGCGGTCTACCATCGCGTCAAAATATCCGCCCACCACGCTGCACATATCGCGCCGTCGTGCCACCGCCCCGTCAAGCGCGTCAAACGTAAACGCCACCGCCAACGTGATCCCGAAAATCAACGCCGATCCATGCCAGACATAGGCGGCGCAAACCGCGCTCACCAACACCAGACCGGCAAATGTCACCTGATTTGGCGTCATCCCGATGCGCACCAACGGCGTTGAAAGGCTCTCCCAAATCGGGTCAATCTTGTCCTTTATCAAACCGTCGATCATCTTGGCCGCTCTCCTCTCCTCTAATCTAATCAATGTTTGCGTAAAGGTTGATCATTGTCTTGCGAATTTTTTGCAGGTTTTTGCTGCGCGCGCGCGCCAATGCCACCCGTGCGGGGATCGGATCAAACCGCCGGCTCGGTTTCTCACGCAATTGCACCACCGCGTCCCAAACTGTGGGCGCCCAACCCACCGTCGGCGCGGCCATTGTCGCCGCCCCCAATATACCAACAAATCGCGGATCACCCACCACCATCGGACGATCAAGGGTATCGGCCATCATCTGGGAAAATTCCGGCACCAGTGCCAAACCGCCGACCAATTGCACCGGCCCGACCTTGTCAATGCCCTTTTCACGCACCACTTTGGAAAACGCCCAGCCCAGATTTTGCGCCACCCCTTCCAGAACCGCACGTTTCATTGTGGTGCGATCATGGTGTAGGGCAAGCCGCACAAATGCGCCGCGCAACCGTTCATTATCCACCGGCACCCGCTCGCCCGCCAACCAAGGCAGGAAATACGGATCATCGGTCTCTGGCGCGCCGCAATCCTCAAAAAATGCGGCGGGCATGGATGCGGTTTCATCCATGCCTTCGTTCAACATCCGTGCCGCCCAATCAATCGCCGATCCGGCGGTTTCCTGTGACGCGGCCACCAACGGGCGAAAATCGACACTGCTGGTGATTGTGGCATAGGATCCGCCAATGTTCAGCATCCGTTTGGGTAAAAAGGCGCTAATCCATGCGCTGGTGCTGGCGCAAATTACCACTTCGCCGTCTTCCGACAGGCCGGCCCCAAGGGCGGTGGCGCTTACATCGCTGCCCCCTGCGACCATTTTTGTGTCGCCATTCAATCCCAAATCATGCGCCGCCTGAGCGGTCAGCGGTCCCAAAACATCGCTGCCATTCACAATCGGCGCAAGTTTATCCAACGGTATTCCCACCCGCTTGGAAAGGTCCGGCGACCATCCTTCTTTGCCGCGCCGCGTATCCATCACCCATGTCAAATTGGCGCTATCCGCCCCCGTCGACATCACCCCGCTGGCCCGCAAACAGAGCCAGTCTTTGACATCGAGAAACTTGGCCGTCTTGGCGAAAATCCCGGGTTCGTGCTGTTTGATCCACAGCATTTTCCCAATCGGATCAACGCCGTTTTTCGAGGGTGCCCCGTTGGCCAACCTGATCCAGCGTGCGATTTTCGTGATCTGATAGCCCTCGAAGGATGGAAACCCACCGATAAGCTTTTGCGATATATCCGCCGACCGTTTATCAACACAAACCAGACAAGGCCGCAGCACGTCCCCCGCCGCATCAATCGCCACAACCGCGCTCATTTGTGCACAAAAAACCAAGGCGCCGGTTTTTTCGGCAAGGTCCGGCACTTGATCCGCAAGATTTTTGGTTGCGCGGCACAACGCCTCCCACCAATCCTCCGGGTTTTGCTCGGCAAATCCGGGTTTTGGCAACATCAGCGGATAGGTTTCAATCGCGCGCGCTACAACTTTGAAATTGCTGTCAACAACTGCAACTTTCACGCTCGACGTGCCGAAATCCGCCGAAATAACGAGGTTACCGCCGGTATTATCTTCACTAATTTCTGCTGTGCCCAATATCCCGCGCCCTTACTGCCATATCTCTCGGCCCACATTTACCTAGAAACGCCCCGATATCAAAGACCTAATCGGCGTGGCTTTGCCCCGCAACGTCGCGAAATATCGTCTCGAATTGCGGCCCTGTGCTGGCAATGTCGAACCGCGCCGCATGGGCCGCCCCCCAATGCCGCAATTTTTCGCGCGCTGCGGGATCATTGGCCAGCGCAATTATCTTGGCGGCAAGGGCGCGCGTGTCCTTTGGCGGCACCAATAAATCCGCGCCCTGACCGGTCAAAACCGTCGCATATCCCGAATTGGCCGCCGCGACAGGAACCGCCTGCGCCGCCATCGCCTCAATCAAAACAATCCCGAAACTTTCGCCATAAATCGACGGGGCCACAAATATATCCGCCTGCGCCATCAATGCGCGCGCCGCCTCTGGATCGGGGGCAGGGACATAGCGCAGCCGCCCATCGCCTGCCGCCGCGATATGCGCCAAAACCTCCGCCTCCAACGCGCCATTTCCTGCAATCGTCAATGTCGTATCGGGCAGGGCCTCGGCAATCTCGCCCCACGCCGCAAGCAGCACTTCCACCCCTTTGCGCGCTTCAAGCCGCCCCAAAAACAACAAGTTCACCGCTGCGTCACTGGATTTTTCCACGCCCTGCGCTGCGTCACGCCAAGGCGATAGATCAACACTTGGTGGCAACACCTGCAACGCGCGGGCTGCCCGGATTTTTTCAAGCTGGCGCAGCGGTGAAACCGACGGCACAATCACCGCCCCCATGCGCGCCATGAAAAATCCGGCCACCCGATACAACACCCGGTTGGCAAGACTGCTCTTGCGATCTTCGGGCAATGTCGCATGAAATGTCGCCACCGCCGGCAGGCCGGTTTTGCGCCACACCTGCCACGGCAACATCGGCGTCCACGGCGTATGGAGATGCACAACATCCGCCCCCCAGTCGCGCAGTTCATCGGCCAATGCGTCCATTTCACGCCGATTGGCCCGACAAATCTCGAACCGTGTGCCCTGAAAATTGATCTCGCGCGCCGACCCAAGCACCCGCACGCCCGGATTTTCCCCGTTATTGGCCGCAGGTGGCGCAATTATCATCACCTCGTGGCCTTGGGTTTCCAACCACGCCGCCAGATCTCGAATATGCGCCTGCACCCCGCCCGGACGCTGCATATCATAGGGGCATACTTCGACAATTTTCATGATTTCGGGTCCGTTTTCGGTATTTTTGTTGGTTTCTTTTTGCCTAACGACAACAGATTAGGCCACAGATTGGTCCATTGTATGCGCGCTCTGCTCTGGCTGATTTGCAAGGCGGTCGCGACCAGAATTGTGCCTGCAATCGACCCCAGAACCGCTACTGGCGCTGCCAAAACCCCGAGTTCGCCCAAGGCCCATAAAACCTTGACCGAGACAATGGATAAATAGCCCACCAGCGCATAGAAAATCAGCGGGACAACACTTGCGCGCCGCGCCCGATATCCGACCTGCGCAAGGCTTGCCCCGAGAAACGCAAACGCGCCGGGCAATAAAAACGCGCTCCATCGTCGCCAAATCGCGGTATCGGCATCACTGGCGGTTTCGGCGTCGCGCATGGTGGCAATCCGGTCTAAATCCTTGGTAGGCAAATAATAGCTGTCGATATTGTAATAGCGCACTTGTTCCGGCAATAACTCAAGCGTGATCTCGCGCATGGGCGTTTTTTGCATCCGGTATTTGCGCCCGTCCGTGTCGGCCTGCCATTCTGTAACATCTTCAAATCGCCAGATTTTATCCGCACCGCCCGGTATCGCACGCGCCGCCACGAGCACAGAGGTGAGGCGGCTTTGATCAAGCCCGCGAAACATCTCGATGTCCCGTAATTCCGGCGCTTCACCGCGCAATATGCGCGCGCGAATAGCGGTGTCGCCAATGACAAACCAAACCGGATTTTCGCTCAATTGCGGATCAAACCGCCGCCCATAGGCCCCAAGCCCAAGGTCAACCTGCGCAAAAACCGCCCAAGGCCGGAGCCGCGTTTCAAGCGCTGCTTCAACACTGCCAACAAGAATACCAAACAGCAGGATCACCGGCAGGCTTTTGATAGGCGAAAATCCGGCAAACGCCAATATGATCCGCTCAAGCCGGAAGGCGCGCAAAATCTCGGCCAGAAACAACCCCAGAAAACATGCCATCGGCAACAATCGCGTCACAATATCGACCGCCCGATACCCCAGATAGGGCAGCAATATCTGCGCCAGCGGTTGATCCATATTTTCGGCTTTCAAACGCACATCCGGCAGATATTTGGCCATATCAATGGTTAGCGCGATCATCAGCAGGATGAACATCATCAAGCCGGACAACAACAGATAAAGCCGCAAAATCCGCCGCGCACTTATCCCGATCCAAAACGGCCAGCGTGCGGCAAGGTTTTCCATAAAACCGGCCATCATCCGGTGGAATCCTTCAGAGGAAATATGACTTTCTCGCCGGTGAACGCCAAAACGAGGCCGGCAGGGATCAGGAAAATCGCCAACACTCCGGCAATCGCCAAACCCAATGGCCAAACACCGGCCACTGCGGCGTTGCTCAATATTTCGCGCCCCAGAATATCCAGCGTCAAAACCCCCGCCAATGCAAAGGGCAGGGCGGTCAATCGGGCCAACCGGATTTGCGATAGCGCCGCCCCCAGCAACGCCAACAACGCCGAAGCCGGACACAGTAATGCCCGCGCTATCTTTTCTCCTAAAATGCCGCGCGCATCGGTCGGCTCTGGTGTGGCAAATAGGCCGGCCAACCCGACCAGAAATACTTCGTCATCGCGCCGCTTGCGGTCCACTTCTCGCAGCAGATCACCAAGTTTGAATTCTAGCGAAAACTGGTTCACTCTCGCGGTTGAAAGCTGTTGATCGCGGCGTTGAAGTGAGTAATCGGTAAATTGGCGTAGATTGGCCGAAAAAACGCCCTCTTGGCCGCTTTTATCGATGCGCGTCACCGTCCAGTCTTCGGCAAGCGAGACATGCAATTTTCCCGCCACGCTTGGGTGATAGACAAACAGGTTATCCCTGAATTTGCCATTTTCACCGTCCGCAGAAAGCGTAATCAACGTGTTGTCGCCAATATCCCGAAGCGTAATTTTCGGACTTGGATCAAGCAGTTGTCGGGTGATTTGCGCGCTATACATCTGTGCGATTGCGATGCGTTGGGCATAACTCGCCATCGGCAATCCGTAGCCCGACACCAGCAGGCTCACCACCATCCCGATCCCGCCGATTTGCAGCGCAAACACCGGCAGTCGTTTCCACGAAATCCCCGCCGCCGCGCAAACAATCAACTCGCTATTGTCGCGCGCCGATGTGATGGCAAAATAAAACCCGATAACAATGGCAATCGGCAGGCCAAAATCAATAATCTGCGGCATTTTCAGGGCCAGCAACGTTGCCAAAGACCACGCGCCACCGCCAAATTTTATCGTGATTTCCAACAATGTGGTGAAGGATTCCGAGATAAACACGGCTTCGACAATGACCAGTATCCCGATCACCATTTTCGCGGTGCGCCCCGCCAAAATACGGGTGATCGGATTCAAGGTCATCGGCCTCTCTCCACCTGGAAAACTCCCCTGTTTGGGCTAAAATTTCCGCGCCAATTTGGCCAATGACCCGATTTATACTCCTAAAGCCAGATCATAAGCAACGCGATGCCCGCGCCCGTAGTGATCCACGCATCAATAATATCAAGCAACCCGCCCTGCTGTTTCAATACCGGCGGAAAATCCTTGACCCCGCCCGCGCGTTTAAGGGCCGAAGCCGCCAAATCCCCGGTCAGGGTCAAACCGCCCGCCACAACCGCAATGCCAATCGCAAGCCATAGGTCCTGTGGGCGAAAAATCATCGCAATTCCCGCTGTGGTCACAATCAACATAAGCGCCCCTATGGCCAATCCTTCGACTGTTTTCTTCGGGCTAAGGATGTGAAATGCTTTGGTTTTCCCCAATGCCTTGCCGCCCAAAAGCGCGTAACTGTCAAAGGTTTCAACCAATACATAGCTGCCCAGAATCATCGCCCCGAACGCCGTGGAATTGGCCGCAGCAATGAACATCAAAACCGGAAAACCCGGATAAAGCAGAAGATTAAGCAGGGTTTTGACCTCTGGTTTTGTGCCTTTTCCCGCGATGAATCGCAAAACCACCGCCCCCCCAAAGGCGATGGGCAGCCAGAGTGCGACATTCGCGAGCGGCAAAGACAGCACGCCAACCGCCGCCACCGCCATCACCGCCGCGCCCGCTATGGCGAGGCGCCGCGCCGCAAATCCGACCAATGCCGCCTCGTAGCCGATGCGCGCCGCGATCACGATCAACGCAATGGTCAAAACATTCTCGCCGAGCAGAAACACCGCAAAGACCACGGAAAAAGACAATGTCGCGCTAAACAGGCTCGGCCAACTGGCGCGCGCCCCTTTGGCGGTGGCAGGTATCAAACTCGACACGCCGACCGCGCCATATCCGGCCACAAAAAGTGCCGCACTGACTTTGGCGATGGTCACAACATCCGGATGCAGCGTGGGAAGGCTCAACCGGCGTTGCCCTCATCCGAATCTGCGGCAAAATCCATCAGACTGTGATAGGCCGCCGTATCGCCCATTTGCGTCGGCGGATGTTTGAACAAAAACGCGCTTGCGGCATCCACAGATCCCGACATCCCGCGATCAAGCGCAATGCGGGCGCAGCGAATGGCACTTAATGCTTCGGCGGCGGCATTGGGCGAATCTTCGACCTCGAGGCGAATTTCCATGCTGGTGCCGACCCCGCCGAACAACTGCCCTTCAAGGCGGATATAGGCGACCTTTCGATCCTTCAACCAACGCACATAATCCGATGGCCCGATGCGAATACCGTCCTCTGGCAACCGCTCTCCCAAGGCGCTTTGCACGGACTCGGTTTTGGATTCCCGTTTATTAACAAGACGCTCCGGCACCATCATATTCAAAAAATCGGTATTGCCACCAATGTTGAGTTGATAGGTCTGATCAACCTTGACCCCGCGCAATGCGGCCAGTTGGGCAATGGCACGGTGCACGATTGTTGCCCCGAACTGTGCCTTGAAATCATCGCCAAGGATCGGCAAACCCGCCGTATTGAACCGCTCTGCCCACACCGGATCGGACGCAATAAATACCGGAATTCCGTTCACCAAGGCACATCCCGCCGCAAGCGCACATTCCGCATAAAATGCCACCGCCTCAAGGGATCCAACCGGCAAAAATATAATCATCACTTCCGCGCCAGACGCCTTGAGATGGGCCACCACCTCGTCTTTGGTCATTTCCGGCGCATCCGACGTGGCAAAACTATGCCCGTCGGGTTGCTCTTTCATATAGGCCGACACGCCATCAAGATCCGGGCCGCGCATGACGACCGCGGTTTCATGGGCCAAATCGGCGTGAAAAACATGGGTGCAATTGGGCAATGCAAATACTGCCTCGCCAACCGGCTTGCCGACTTTGCGCGCATCTACATCAAATGCGGCAACAACTTCAACATCTTGCGGTTTGTACCCACCCAAATCCGGAAAGCTGACGCCAACCGCCTGATCACCCATTTCGCGACAATAGGATATGCCTTGCACAAGCGAGCTTGCGCAATTTCCTACGCCGATGACCGCTGTTTTGATGGTCTTGCCTCGGGAAATATTCATTTATGCGTGCTTCTCTATATCTGTCTTTTGCTACTCTTAACGGTATCTCGCGCCGCCGCCAACTCCCTACTGTCGAATTTCGCCGCCTGATACGCTGATCACCTCGGTGATGTATTTTCCAGTGTCTATATCACGGCCAAAAAACCGCAGGCCTATAACCTTGGGAATGAGACCGCTTTCGTCGAGATCGACATAAATATAGATCGGGTTCACTTGATGAGATCCGATTTTTCCAATCAACTCAACCTGATATGGTCCGGTCTCGCGCAGGGTAATTTTGCGCCCCTTGAGCGCCTTGAATTCGATGCTGTAACTGCCCGGTTGCGCGCCTTTGCGCACGGTGACGCCAAATGCGACCTGGCGTTCAAAATATTTGAGGGCGCGCGCCTCGCCACCGGAATTGAACCGCCGCCAATAGACGCGCACTGGATTGCGCGGATCAATCTTGCCATCGTCGAGGTATTGCACCGCATAGACGATGGTATTGGCGTTCATCGAACGTTGTAAATACATCACCTGATTGGGGTCGTTCGGGATTTTAAATCGCGGCCTTACTTTTGGTAAGCTATTGGAAGTGCTTATTGAAACTGTTTTAAGCTTTGGTGATTTTGCAACGCTTGGCGCGCTGTTGGCAAAGATAAACAGCCCGGCAATCAAAGTGATAATCAGCCGCCCAAAGAGGCGCTTTTGCTGTGCATTATTTTCCATTAAATCATTATTCCCCTTCTTGTCGGGTCCAAATTGGCACTATGTATTCTACGCCTACTTGTCCTGCCTTACAACCGGAGCTGCGGGATTTTACATTGCATAAAATCCGATTTTAGATGCTGGTTTCTGGTGGTAGGATTCGATTCTGTTTTGGGGAATGAGCAAGAGAGCAAAGGGGGAACCTGCAGGCAGAGAGAGATGCACATGACAACGCGCACCAAATGCCGCCAGATATCCCCGATCTCCCCGTATGTAGGCGCCCAAAATTCCCAGCGCATTGCATCGCTGTGGTTTCCCCGTCTGCCAAGTGAACGGGTTTTGCGCGCGCGTCCCATTGCATCGCCCGGGACCACCAGAACGGAAAAAGAAACAGGGGCGGGGGCAGAGGCTCCCTTTGCCCTGACCCTGCGAGAAAGCAACACCAACCGCCTTTATTGTCTGAACCCTGCGGCCGAGGCGCGCGGATTGGTGCGTGGCATGGGGTTTTCCGATGCCCGCACCTTGTTGCCGGATCTGGCAACCCGCCGTGCCGATCCTCTGGCAGACGCGCGATTCTTGCGTCTTCTGGCGCGCTAGGCCGAACGGTATTGCCCTTGGGTCGGGCTTGAGGGCGGCGATGGTCTGGTGCTTAATATCACTGGATCGGTGCATCTGTTTGGCGATGAAGCGGCGATGATCGCCGATATGCAGGGCCGGTTGGCGCGCGCCGGCCTGTCGGTTCAAATTGGCATTGCCGATACCCGTGGCGCGGCATGGGCCTTGGCGCATTATGGGGCGGGGATTGCCAAGCCTTTTAAAACGCTTGAAAAAATCGCGGATAAACCGATTGCTGCCCTGCGTATTGATGGCAAAATCTGCGTTGGCCTTGATTGTCTCGGGGTGGCCACGGGCCACCGTCACCCGCCGGTTTGGCCGTGAACTTCTGCTGCGTCTGGATCAGGCCCTCGGGGATCAACCCGAACAGGTGTCGCCACTGCCCGAACTGTCGCATTTTGCCACCCGCCTGTCGTTGTCGGATCCGATCGGGCTGACCGATGATGTGATGGCGGGAATTGCGCGCCTTCTTGATCCGTTATGCGGGCGCCTGACGACCCGCGAACAGGGCGCGCGGGTGCTCTGCCTCACGCTGCGCCGCGTTGATCAGGCCTGTCAGCAGGTGGAATTGCGCCTTGCCCGTGCGTTGCGCGATCCCGCGCGGTTTCTGCCGCTGTTCCAGAAAGGCGTGGACGGGGTCGATGCCGGATATGGCATTGATCAACTGCGGCTTGAGGCCACTCTTGTTGAACCGCTCCCGTTGCGCCAGATCAGTCACCCCAACAGCACTGACGGGGCAGCGGCAGACACCGACGCCCTTGATGATCTGATCACCCGTTTGGGCAGTCGCATCGGTCTTGATAGTATCATCCGCTTCCTTCCCGCCCAGAGCAACATCCCCGAACGCGCTTTTATCGTTGCCCCTGCGGCCTATTCGCGTCCCGAAGGCCGGTGGCTGGCCCCGCGCCCGCGCCCTCTACGCCTGTTTCCGCCCGAAGCGATCAACCTCACAGAGCGCACACCCTTCGGCAGTCCGGCCCGCACCCACC
>JAUZRV010000162.1 GCA_030950105.1 Rhodobacterales bacterium
GGCGATATTCCAATACATCAACGGGTTCTACAATCCACGGCGGCGGCATTCATCGCTGGGCGGTAAAAGCCCCTTGGCTTTCGAACGAAAGGCCGCTTAAATGAGTTGAGAGACCGGAACGTAATCGCGACAAGACCAAACTGTGATTCAAGTTTCTGGCGAGACGCTTTAATGGCGACATAAGGGGCCAATGCGCGTTCCGGCGCTTGCGCATTCGCTGACATTCGCAATCTCGACCCCAATTTGACGGGAAACCGTTGGTATTTATACACGGAAAAATGGTTTTGCTTTCCCTCAACGCAAAGCTGTTATAAAATTAACCTATTAGGGCCTTTACCCCGCTGCAATAATCAGGTGAACAACCGACAACATGAAGCCAAATTTTGCCTTTACCCTGTCCTACAAGGGCATAGGTCTGTTACATCGGGCCTTTCCTGGCTGGCATTTGGTCGGCGAGGTCAGATTTGACTCCGCCGATCTTTCGGCCGATCTTGCGGAATTGCGCCAAAAGGCCGCTCAGCTTGATTCTTCAGGTGTGCGCGCAAAGCTGGTTATACCCAACGATCAGATAAAATATATTGCATTGCCGGCGCTGGATCCATCCGGTGACGGTGGCGATTTATCGCCAGAAGACCGGGTTCGCGCCGCCCTGATTGGCGCAACGCCTTATGAGGTGGACGATCTGGCCTTTGATTGGACGGTTACGCGGGATCAAATATTGATTGCAGCGGTCGCCAGGGAAACATTGACAGAAGCCGAAGATTTCGCCAACGAGCATCACTTTCAACCCGTCTGTTTTGTGGCTATCCCCGAGTCGGATCGTTACGAGGGTGAACCGTTTTTTGGCCAGACTTTGTATAGTGAAACGGTGCTGGAAAGCGGGCAGATGGTTGGCCGCGATCAAGCGGCGATTTCGGTTATCGGGACGGCCCCCTTGCCTGCCCAAAAAGACGAATCGATACCTGCGGCTGTGGCTGCGCCTGAAACGGTGGAAACCTTCGAAAACGGGGCAACGGTTGCCGAACCAACACCGGCTCAACCCAGCCCGAAAGAAGACGGCGAATCCGAAACCGGTGCAGATCAAAGCACTGAAAAAAACGCCGAAGAAACCGGTAAAGCCGCGATTGGTCCACAAGAAGAAATCCCGGCCACGGTTACAGAATTTTCGTCCATTCGGGCACGGCACGGTGATCTTGCGCAAGATACCCCCCAAGGTGCGCCGCGTCTTAACGGGGCCGATCGCGCGACACCAGTGGCGGTGGCGGGCACAGAGGCCGATATCATTCCAAAAACCGGCGCGCTTACCGCACCGTCGATTCCCATCTCCAAGGCTGATGATCTTGCGGTGCCAAATCCGCCCGACCGTCTGTTTACGCCGGTTCTTGCCAAGGACGAGGGCGGTTCAGAACTGCCTCAAGAAACGCAAATCGCGGCTGCTCCCGATCTCGACAAAATTGACAATTCCGCCCCTGAAACCGAAGTGCCGGCACCAAAAGAATCGTTCTTTTCCCGACGTTCTTCTGGCCGCGCACAAGCCAAGAAAACCGCCAATACAGCGATCGCGGCAGCGCCCGGCAACGCGTTTTCAAACCAGTTTCCAACGCCCGAAGACGAAAAACAGCGGATGACGGTGTTTGGCGCCCGCGAAAGCAACGACATTGGCGGCAAACCGCGCTATTTGGGCCTCATTCTCACGATGGTTTTGCTGGTCTTTCTGGCAGGTGTCGCCGCTTGGGCAACCATTTTTCTCGAGGACGGGTTGGCGGGGCTGTTTGCACCCAAAAATGAAACCGTCATTGCCCTCCCGCAGCCCGAAACCGGCGAAGATGCATTGGCTGCCGAGCTGGCGGTTGAGGGCGACGAAGCGACTATTCCAGAGGCGGAAACATCTCTCCCGCCGGCGCAAGAACTGGCCCTGCTGACGCCCGATGATGCTCCGTTAACCAACGCTTTGCCGCAACCTGCCGACCCGACACAAGACGTTACGGTGGACCCATCATTCGCCCCCACACAA
>JAUZRV010000163.1 GCA_030950105.1 Rhodobacterales bacterium
CGAACCGTTTGCCTATCTCAAGGTCACCCTTGAAGCTATTGCATCAGGCCACCCTGTAGATTGCATTGACGAGCTAATGCCATGGGCTTTCAATCAAAGGTCAACCTGAAACCTGGACGGGGCGTGCGTTCCGCTTACAATGCACCGGGTTCAGGTTTGGCATAATACCCACCATCAGGGTCGCGAAAGGCGGGTAAATTATTGGGGGTACCATTGGTTTTTTCGGTGACAAGATATTGGCCACAAAATCGGTCTCGATGGTGCCATGATCGGTTACAACATGGGTGATGCGTCGCCCATCGCGCACAAGGTCTTTGACCATGATACCCTCTGATAATGCGCATAATGCGCCCGCCATATTTGCGGATGCCACGGGCATAGGCCTACGTTAACGAATTGGGGTCAATATGGCCATCTGCGGGGATAAATGCCGCGCCAACAAGATCGTCGATTTTCATCAACGGATAAATTTCAAGTGCCTCTTGAGGGGTGAGCATATCCATTTCAAACCCCACCGCCTGTGCGGATGCCTGCGATTTAAGCAGTTCACCCCAGCGTTCATTGGAGGGTGCGATGCGCAAACTTCCAACTTTGTTCCAACTCGGATTCTGGGCGGTGTCTTGTCCAAGTTGGTCAAATACCTTGACGGAATCGGACATCATTTCCATCAGATTTTGTTGCGATCTGAATTGCCCGACAAGACCGGCAGCGTGCCATGTAGCGCCTTCGGTAGGCAGGGTCTTTTCAAGCAACAACAGGTCGCGCGCCCCGTATTTGACCGGATTATAAGCAATCGAGGTATCGATGACGCCGCCGCCGATGATGACAATCTGTGCCGAAGTGGGGAAGACCTGGGCCATATTACTGTCCTGTCTGGATCGGAATTACCTTGGGTATGAAGAAGGTTGGCAGCGCGGGTTCGCAATTAACGGCGTTGTTTCGACGTCTGTGCCGCTGGGGTTGGTAGCGGATAGTATGCTGTTTGCGATTGATGCGGCGCGCCGTGGTGAAGGGATTTTTCTGGGGCGGCGGCCATTTATTGACAGCTACCTGGAAGCAGGGGATCTGGTTGAAGTGTTTGATGATCTGATGCCGCTTTACGCCTGTTATTATCTGCGTTCAGGCGGCGATCGTCAAAATATGAAAAATCGAGATATTGTTTCTAACTGGTTTATACCTTGAATGATAATATACTTGGAAGTAAGGCTTAGAGGCCGGAAAGTCCCATAATAACCACGCCGGACGCGACGACACATGACGCGGCGAGGCGCAATTTCCACGGTCGTTCACCAAGCCATATCATACCGATCAAAGCGGCAAACACGACCGAGGTTTCGCGCAATGTTGAAACCAACCCGAGCGGGGCGATTGCTTTGACGTAAATCACCAAACCATAAGCGGTGGCCGACACCAAACCACCGATCAGGCCAAGAAAAAGGGTGTGGCGTGACAGCGAAAACAGGCCGCGCCCGATGCGGATAAAGATGAAGCCAGCGGTAAATATCTCGAAGATAAACAGCCAACCGATATAGCCCAGAGACGTGGCGGCGACCCGAACACCCAAGCCATCAACCAGCGAATATGAGGCAATCATCAGTCCGGTAGCAAGCGCGGTTATAACCACAATTGGCGGGGTTTCACCGCGGAAAACATCGCCGGAAAGCATAAAAATACCCAATGATGCCAATAGGATACCGGACCATGCCCAGAGGGGGAGGATTTCGTGGGCAAAAACCTGTGCGCCAAGTGCAACGAGGACGGGGGCCATGCCGCGGGCGATTGGGTAAACGTGTGAAAGATCGCCGAGGCGGTAGGAATGATAGAGCAAAAAGTAGTAGCCAAAATGGATGACGGTGGAGGCGATGATGTAAATCCAGCTCGCGGAAGCGGGGAGCGGGGATTGCAATGCAAGAACAATGCCAACGGCGACGTGGCCCAGAGAAATAAGGCCAAGAACGGCCATGCGATCGGTCGCGGTTTTGACAAAAGCGTTCCACATCGCATGGAGAAGCGCAGCCAGAAGGACGATGGAGATGGCGGAAATTGTCACTAATTTTGCTCGGGTTTTGGGAGGGTGTGAAGGACAGGTTAACAGACGTTCATAGCGGAGGAACGTAGCGTGGGA
>JAUZRV010000164.1 GCA_030950105.1 Rhodobacterales bacterium
CGGCCGATCCAGTGCGCCGGAAGGAAATACCCGGAGGCTGATGAATAATTCGGGCTAGCGGCATCGAAATGAAATGAAGCGGGGACCAATTGTGGTCCCCGTTTTGCGTTTAACCCGTGTCGAAATCCGCGCCATGCCATATCAGCGTATGCACGCGATACATACGTTATATATACGTTGAATTTGGCCCTAATCCATGGCCCCCAACAACGCCGCATTGCCACCCGCCGCCGTCGTATCCACGCAAAGATGCCGTTCCAGGTGGGTCCGGCTTTTGTCCGGTAGGCCGGTGATCAACGGGATAATCGGCCCCGTGCGTCGCGCCAATGCACGCTCGATTTCGCGCGCCCGCGCCTCATCCCCCCAATAGATAACTCCCGAGAAACCTTGGAGTTTTTCAATATTTTCGGACGTAATATCCCCCGTGGCACAGATTGCCGCCCCGCCGAGATCCTGCACAATCCGCGACTGCTCTTGTGCCGCTGCTTGTCCCGGTCCAAGGCACAAAAGCGGCGGGCGCGCCACGGTTGTCAATTGGTTCAATTCCCCCGTCGGTCCCGGTAAAATCTCAATATTACAACTGTTTACACCCTCCGCCCGTTCAACCTCTCCCTGTGGATCGGCCATTTCTCCGGCCCATTCCCGATCGGTGAATTCCCGCTCCACTTTGCTAAACCGCAACAAATACTGCGGCCCGCCTGCCTTGGGACCTGTGCCTGATAATCCTTCGCCACCAAAGGGTTGGCTGCCCACGACCGCGCCAATCTGGTTTCGGTTCACATAAATATTGCCCGCTTTGATCCGCTCTGACACATGTTGCACCCGATCATCAATCCGCGTCTGAAGCCCAAGAGTAAGCCCATATCCAGTGTCATTAATCGCATCAATCACCGCATCCAGGTCGGCCGCCTTGAATGTCACCAAATGTAGGACCGGCCCGAAAACCTCACGTTCCAGATCGGCAATACTATCAAGCCGGATCAGGGCAGGGCCCACAAATATTCCCTGTTCCGGTGCCTTGATCTGATGCACAAGCCGCCCGTCACGGCGCGCCAAATCAATATGCGCCTCGATCCCCGAGCGCGCCGCGGCATCAATCACCGGCCCGCTATCGGTGCGCAACGCCCAAGGGTTACCAAGCGCGAGTTCGTCCATTGCCCCACACAGCATTTTGGTGAAATCCTCGGCAATATCTTCTTGTAAGTAGAGGCAGCGCAACGCCGAACATCGCTGTCCTGCCGATTGAAACGCGCTCTCGACAATATCGCCAATCGCCTGTTCGGGCAGGGCGGTTGAATCAACGATCATCGCATTTAATCCGCCGGTTTCGGCGATGAACGGCGCGCCGGGGGCTATGAAATCCGCCATATTTTTCCGTATCTTAAGGGCGGTCGCCGTCGATCCGGTAAAGGCAACCCCGCCGATGCGTGCGTCTGATGTCAACGCCGCGCCTACGTCGCCACCACCGGGCAAAAGTTGCAAAACCGCGCGCGGAACACCGGCCTCATGCAGTAATTCCACCGCACGAAACGCGATCAACGGCGTTTGCTCGGCCGGTTTGGCAAGCACCGCATTTCCCGCCGCCAAGGCCGCGCCAATCTGACCGCTAAATATTGCGAGCGGAAAGTTCCACGGCGATATGCAGGTGAAAACCCCCACCTCTGCGCCCTCGGGGGCGCGCGCCGCATAAAAGCGCAAGAAATCCACGGCCTCGCGCAATTCGGCCACCGCATCCGGCAAGGTTTTCCCTGCTTCGCGCGCCAGAAGCGCAAATAATTCGCCAAAATTTTCTTCATAAAGGTCGGCGGCGCGGTTCAAAACAACCGCCCGTTCCGAGGCTGCAATATTCCATGGCGCAGCAACACCAAGCGCCACTTTAACCGCTTCTTTGCCCGCATTTACGATTGTCCCCACTTGGTCCTGTGGATTTGCCGGATTGGCCACGTTTTTCACATCCGCCTTGGTGATTTTGCCCGCAACAACAGGGCAGGCATGCCATTGGTGATCTAAATACGGCGCGCGCGCGCCGTCAATTTTTGCTAGCGTTGGCCCATGCGCCAAATCAAACCCGTCGGAATTGATGCGCTCTGGCGCAAATAAATCCGGCCCCGTGGGCAAGGGGGCGGCGGTATCGTTGATGGTGTCAAATGGGTCACGCACCACTGTTTCGGGGGCGACATCATGATCTACGATCTGGTTTACAAAACTCGAATTGGCCCCGTTTTCCAACAACCGCCGCACCAGATAGGCTAGCAAATCCCGATGCGCCCCCACCGGCGCATAGATGCGGCATCGGGTTTGGCCGCGGGTATGATTGCCGGCCATTACTATTTCGTGCAATGCTTCACCCATGCCATGCAAGCGATGGAATTCAAACACTTTATTGTCTTTTGACATATGTAGAACTGCCGCGACGGTATGGGCGTTATGGGTGGCAAACTGTGGATAAATCCGGTCGGTCATGCCCAACAATTTGCGCGCATTACCAATGTATGAAATATCGGTGGCCGCCTTTTGGGTGAACACCGGAAACCGCGCCATCCCGTCCACCTGTGCCTGCTTGACCTCGCTATCCCAATAGGCGCCTTTGACCAGCCGGACCATGATCCGCCGATCAACCCGTTCGGCCAAATCATAGAGATAATCAAGCACCGGCGCCGCACGCGGCCCATAGGCCTGCACAACCACCCCGAACCCGTCCCAGCCGGCAAGCGCATCGTCCGATAGAACCGCCTCGATGACATCGAGAGACAGGGCAAGGCGATCGGCCTCCTCGGCATCGATATTAAGGCCCATTCCGGCGGATTTCGCCAGCAATGCCAATGATTTAAGCCGCGGAACCAACTCTGCTATCACCCGCGACCGTTGCGCAAATTCATAGCGCGGATGCAGCGCCGAAAGTTTGACCGAAATGCCGGGATTTTCGCGAATATCATCATGATGGCACGCGGTGGCAATCGCACTTATGGCGCGCGAATAGGATAGATGGTAACGCTTGGCATCGCTGTCGGTGCGCGCCGCTTCGCCAAGCATATCGTAGGAATAAGTATAGCCTTTTTCCTCCATCCCCGCCGCCCGCCGCATGGCTTTTCCGATGTCCTCACCGAGCACGAATTGCCGCCCCATTTCTTTCATTGCCCGCGCCGTTGCCGCGCGAATTACCGGCTCGCCTAAACGTTTAAGTGCGCTACGTAACTGCTTAACAGGGCTTGGTTTTTCGCCGTTCAAAACCTTACCGGTCAGCATCAGTGCCCATGTCGAGGCATTGACCAGCGACGAGGTCGAGCGCCCAAGATGGTGGCCCCAATTTGATGGCGCAATTTTGTCTTCGATCAACGCATCAATGGTTTGCACATCGGGCACCCGCAACAGGGCTTCGGCGAGGCACATCAACGCGATGCCTTCATCGGTCGAGAGGCCATATTCGGCAAGGAAGACTTCCATCAATCCCGGATTTGCTTTGGCCCTGATCGCGCGCACCAATTCGGCCGCCTGCATGGCGATTTCGGCGCGAGATCCGGCATCAAGATCGGCAAGTTTAACCAAAGACTGAAGCGCGGAATTTGCGTCCGTATACGTCGCGTCTTCTATCATTTGGCGCAGGTCTATTTCGCGTGCCATATCATGGTCTCCTGAGAAGGGTGGTTTTACCCTGTGTATCAGCTATATTTCCGTTGATTTCACTTTAGTTGGGTGTATTGATTGGTGAAACGACTGAAAATTGGGGGAATCCGGTGCAAATCGACCAAATGGAAATTGACCGCTTTGATCGCAAGATACTTGATACCCTTGGTCGCGACGGCCGGATGAGCATCACCGATCTTGCCCGCGAAATAGGCCTGTCCAAGTCGCCCACACAGGCGCGTTTGAAACGTTTGGAGAGCCAAGGCGTGATCACCGGATATTGTGCATTGTTTGACCCAATTCGTCTTGGGTTAGATCATGTTGCCTTTGTCGAAGTGCGGCTTCACGATACTCGTGAAGCCGCGTTATCCGCGTTTAATGGCGCGGTTAAAATGGTGCCGGAAATCGAACAAGCCCATATGATTGCGGGAAACTTTGACTACCTTCTCAAGATTCGCACCCAAAGCATGAGCGCCTACCGCAGTGTTCTCGCCGAGAGGATATCGACGCTTCCACATGTCGCCAGCACCTCTACCTATGTGGCGATGGAGGCCGTCAAAGAAGGCGTGGTCGGAGATGTGATTTGAGGTAAAGTTTCGCATCCGCCCCGAAACTCGAACCATCACAGGTTTTTTTCACAACCAGTCCAAAAACCGGTTTCCCCTGCATGGATTGCGCATTAGTGTGCGCCAGAACGGGCCGGACGGACCGTTTGCGGGCGTGATGGAATGGTAGACATAAGAGACTTAAAATCTCTGGGCCCTAGGCCGTGTGGGTTCGAGTCCCACCGCCCGCACCAAATTATATAATAAAAACAATGTTCTCTCTTGTGTTGGGCATGCTTCACGCAGTCTCTGGGTAATCCCCCCATTTTTGATGGGGTCCGCTTGTAGAATTACGCGGCCATTTTCAGTTTCATAGCAGGGGTGATCCCGCCGATACCCATGTTGGGGCGGTCGTTGTTGTATGTCCAGAGCCAATCTGTGGCCTGTTCCTG
>JAUZRV010000165.1 GCA_030950105.1 Rhodobacterales bacterium
CTTTGCCTCCGGCGGGGATATTTTTGCGAAAAAGAAACCCGAAAGTGCGCCTCGTCTTACAACTGCAAAACGAGGCGGCTTCTCTTTCGGCGGCCATCGGCGTCCCCGCCTGTTCCGCACCTCAAACTACTGTCAGTTTTATTAAAATTTGGTTTCTTTTTCGCAAAAATATCCCCGCCGGAGGCAAAGAGTTCTTTAACCTTCAAGTTCGGTTGCGAGAAAGCGCTCGAAGGCATCCAGATGAACCGCTTCGAATTGGCCAAACCCCTGCATCCAGATGCTAGCGTCGCGCATTGCGTCTGGTTCAAGTGTACACCATTTCACCCGCCCGCGTTTTTCTTGGGCAATCAGACCGGCGCGTGACAGTATGCCAAGGTGTTTGGATATGGCAGCCAACGACATCTCGAATGGATCGGCAACATCCGTCACCGCCATATCGTCTTCGAGAAGCATCGCAAGGATGGCGCGCCGCGTGGGGTCGCCGAGGGCGGCAAAAATGGTGTCGAGTGATTTGGTCATGGATTTGTCATAGGCAGGTTGCACCAAAACCGTCAACCATTTGGTTGAATATGGAAAATCGCAACATACGGGCAAAAATGGCTTGTGATACGCTGGTTGAAGAATGTTAAATTCACTAAAGTGTATATAAAACAGTATGTTGCGCAATTAGTTGAAATGTGATTGATCTGCTTGACTCATAGTCTCTGGGCCAATAGCAAAGGCGCAACCGTTCGAAGGAAATTTTCCAAGTGTCCGATCCCGATGAAGCCGCGCAAAGATCCGCGCAAATGGCCAAATTAGAGGCGAAGATAGACAGTGCCGTGCGTCAGCGCGCGCAAAGCACAGGGAAGCGCCATCAGGACGAGCATTATTCACAGGCCCAGCAGGGTTGGCGGATGGTGATAGAATTAGTGGCCGGTATTTTGATCGGTTTTGCTGTTGGATTTGGGCTTGATAGTCTGCTTGGCACAATGCCAATCTTTCTGGTGGCATTTGTATTGTTGGGGTTTGTGGCCGGTGTGCGCACGATGATGCGCACGGCCAAGGAATTCCAGGAGGAACATCTGGCTGAGAATGCCAGAGCAAAGATAAAGTTCGCGCAAGGCGCGGGCGTAGACGAAGGGGACTAAGACGTGGCAACCGAAGTAAATGGCGACGCAGCAGCCGAAGGCACTGGTCTGGTTTTTCACCCGATGGACCAATTTATCGTCAAGCCATTGTTCGGTGGCGATGTGGTCGCGTGGTATACGGTGACCAATGTGACCTTGTGGATGGGTATTACCGTTCTGGCGATTTTTGCTTTGCTGGTTCTGGGGACGTCCAAGCGCGCCGTGATTCCGAGCCGGACCCAGTCGGTTGGTGAGTTGGCCTATGGTTTCATCTACAAAATGATCGAAGATGTCGCCGGTAAGGATGGCATCAAATACTTCCCCTATATCATGACCTTGTTCATGTTTATCGTGTTTTCGAACTTTCTCGGCTTGCTTCCGATGGCCTTCACCACGACCAGCCACATTGCTGTAACCGGTGGTTTGGCAGTGGCGGTGTTTCTGAGTGTGACGGTTATCGGGTTTTACAAGCACGGTTTCGGGTTTCTCAATATTTTCTGGATCGCGCAGGCACCGCTTATCTTGCGGCCTATTCTCGCCCTGATCGAGGTGATCTCGTATTTTGTGCGCCCCCTTAGTCACTCTATTCGTTTGGCGGGCAACATGATGGCCGGTCACGCGGTTATCAAAGTATTCGCTGCTTTTGCCGCGGTCCTCGCAATCTCGCCTTTTTCCATAATTGCAATCACTGCGATGTATGCGCTTGAGGTGCTTGTCGCCTTTATTCAGGCTTATGTTTTCGCAATCCTGACTTGTGTGTATCTCAAGGACGCATTGCACCCGCATCACTAATCAGGCGTGGGTATCACAACCCACCCTACTTAACTTTATTCCATCAACGTAAGGAGAATTCGAAATGGAAGGCGACATAGCACAAATGGGCGCATATATCGGCGCAGGCTTGGCATCTATCGGTATGGGTGGCGCAGCAGTCGGTGTTGGCAACGTGGTTGGTAACTACTTGTCTGGCGCATTGCGCAACCCTTCGGCAGCAGCCGGTCAAACCGCGACGATGTTTATCGGCATCGCGTTTGCAGAAGCCCTGGGGATCTTTTCGTTCCTCGTCGCTCTGCTGTTGATGTTTGCTGTATAACTTCTAAACAGGTTACCTTACGTTCGGATGGGTCACGTGTTGACCCATCCGAACGTAAAACCGCCTTCGGAGGAAGACAGACATGACAACAGAAACGGAAGAAGCCCTCGGTGAAGGTTTAGCGGACGTGATCGGTGTTGCTGCGCATCAGCCGACGGAATCTGTGAGCTTGCCACAGATCGACTTTTCCAGTTTCCCCAATCAGATTTTCTGGCTGGTGATCACGCTGGTTGCGATCTTTTTCATTTTGTCGCGGGTGGCCTTGCCACGTATCGCGGCTGTTTTGGCCGAGCGTCAGGGCATTATCACCAATGATATTGCCGCCGCGCAAGACCTGAAACAAAAGGCTGTTGAAGCCGAAGAAGCCTATGAGAAGGCATTGCTTGATGCGCGTGCGGATGCAAACCGTATCGTTGCTGAGGCCAAAGCCGAAATTCAGGCGGAACTTGATGTCGCAATCGCCAAGGCAGATGCCGAGATTGCTGCCAAAGCCGCCGAGGGCGAAAAAGCCATTGCTGTCATTCGTGAAAGCGCGATGGACAGCGTCAAGGATGTTGCCAAGGATGCCGCGAAAGAAATCGTGGCTGTTCTAGGTGGTAAGGCAGATGCCAAAGCCGTTACGGCGGCGGTCACTGCACGGATGAAAGGATAAGATTATGCGTAAACTAGCACTCACAGTCACTCCTTTTACCACCCTTTTGGTTGGCACACCGGCGATGGCGGCCTCTGGCCCGTTTGTATCGCTGGCCAATACCAACTTTGTGGTTTTACTCTCGTTTATTCTGTTCATAGCTTTGCTGCTCAAGCTCAAGGTGCCCGGAATGATCGGGGGCATGTTGGATAAACGCGCCGACGGTATCAAATCGGGACTTGATGAAGCCCGCGAACTGCGTGAAGAAGCGCAAACTTTGCTGGCGTCATACGAGCGGAAGCAAAAAGAAGTGCAGGCGCAGGCCGACCGAATTGTCGAAACAGCCAAGCACGAAGCGGCGATGGCAGCAGAAGAAGCCAAGAAAGATCTGGCAGCTTCGATTACCCGACGCCTTGCGGCAGCGGTAGATCAAATAGCCTCTGCCGAGGCATCTGCGGTGCGCGAAGTGCGTGATCAGGCCGTGGTGATTGCAATTGGCGCAGCCAATGACGTGATTACCAAGCAGATGACAGCGGCCAGCGGTAATGCATTGATCGATGATGCGATTGCCGATGTGGCAGCCAAGATTCACTAAGGATTCTCGGGCATGTAATTGGGAAACCCGGCCTTTTAGGTCGGGTTTTTTTTATGTGCGGGTGTGTTCGCGATCTAGACGCAGGCGTGCGATTTTTTCGTTTTTGTCCGCTGTTTTCTGTTTGGTGAGGGCAGATTCGACGTAATCCAGGTGATCGATGATGGCGGTCTTGGTGGCCATTGGGTCACGCGCTTGTAGGGCCGTGTTTATAGCGCGATGTTGATCCAGAAGGTCGTCACGGGTGATACGCTGCTTGAACATGATCTTGCGGTTATAGAACACGCCTTCGCGCAGAAGTTGATACATGGAACGCATCATATGCAGCATGATTACATTGTGGCTGGCCTCAATGATAGCGAGATGAAAATCGGCGTCAAAGCGCGCCTCGTCAGTTGGATCACGCTTGGCGTGGGCGGCTTCCATTTTGTCAAAAACGCTTTGAATAACGGCGAGATCCGTGTCTGATCCGAGGCGCGCGGCGCGCTCGCCTGCGAGGCCTTCCATGTCACGGCGAAACGAGATGTAGTCAAAGACAGCTTCGTCGTGGCCCGCAAAAAGGGCGATCAGGGCATCGGAAAAGGCGCTGCCCAGGACGTCGGTGACAAAGATCCCAGCACCTGCTTTGGAAACCAATAAGCCCTTGTTTTGTAGCCCGCTTATGGCGTCGCGCAAGGAAGGGCGCGACACGCCGAGGCGCTCGGATAATTCGCGTTCGGAGGGGAGGCGTTCACCGGGGCGCAGGATGCCGCGCAGGATCAATTTTTCGATCTGGCGGGTAACCGCGAGGGAGAGTTTTTCGGGTTCTACTTTTTCAAACGGCATGGGATGTCCTGCGTTTTCTATCCGAGATTGGTAAATATATATGACCAGTAGCAGCGTCGGGCAACCGGTTTTTTTGGTGTGGGTCAGGAGCCTCCGGCGGGGATATTTGGGCGAAAAAGAAACGGGAGATGACACGTTTGTCAGGAGCGGCGGGATTTTTGGAGGGATCCGGGCAAGATTATCGCTGCGAAAGTTGTGAGGGCAATTTCGACTTTGAACGCCCAGTGATTCAGGAATGATAATACCCCGTTGCTATGGGTTGCGGGGACCACCACAAATGGGGCGGCCTGGTTGGAAAAGGGCCAAAGCCAACCGATCTTTCCGGCAATCGTATCTAGCACCATTTGGATAAGTGCGCCGATCGAAAATAGCGCAACGTTGGGCCGGTTTCTGGTTATCCAAGGCGGATCATGAGCAATCCCAAACCAAAGATATCAAGCCAGAAAAGCGGACGGTGGGTAATGTAATCATGGTGATGATGGGCGCAGTGATCGACAAAGTAGAACCGGAACAGGTCAAGTTCCGGTGCGACGCTGCCGAGCAGGCCGGCAACCCAAAGTTGGCGTGGCATCGCCGGCGCCGATTTGAAGGCGAGTTAGGCAGTGGGCAAATAGGCGATGAATACGCCGGTTTCCGGTCTTAGAGGCTGATCGGAAACTAATTGAGTGATTTCAATAAGCTGTGTTTCAATCGGATTGACAAGATTCGAAGGAGATCACGATGGCTTGGACTGAAATCACCCGCCGCAAATATGACCGAGATTT
>JAUZRV010000166.1 GCA_030950105.1 Rhodobacterales bacterium
TGAGGCCCGCAACTTCGGACACCCCCGCCAATCCGGCTAATCCCCCCGATATGATCGCCGCCGACATCAAGGTCCGTTTCACCCCGATCCCCGCATGAAGGGCTGCGGCGGCATTTTCACCCACAGCGCGGATTTTAAATCCCCAAACGCTGCGTGACAGCATAACTTGCGCAATCACCGCGACCACCAACGCAAGGATCAATCCGCTGTGGATGCGCATCCGTGGAAACAACGCGGGCAATACGCCTTCATCCACAATCGGCGATGATTGCGGCCACCCAAGGCTCATCGGGTCTTTTAACGGTCCCTCAAGCATCATTTGCAAAAAGATCAAAATCACGAAATTGAGCAGCAACGTGGTCACCACCTCATCCGCGCCAAATTTGGTTTTGAGATACGCAGGCCCCGCCATGCCTGCCGCGCCTGCCGCTGCACCCGCGAGCAAAACAATCGGCAATAATACGAACGCAGGCGCATCAATTGCCCCGCTTCCCACCACTACGGCCGCCATCGCGCCAAGATACAATTGCCCCTCCGCTCCGATATTCCAGAGCTTGGCCCGAAACGCCAAAGCCGCCGCCAATCCGGTGAAAATCAATGGCGTCGCCCGCGTCAACATCTCGGATATCTTGAACGGTGACCCGAACACGCCTTTGACCATCTCACCATAGGCCTCGACAATATTGGCCCCGGCAAACGCCAGCGGGATCGCCGCCAACGCCAGCGCCGTCAACGCCGAAAGTACGGGAATACCAAGGGTCAACCATTTTGACGGTGCCACACGTGGTTCAATTCGGATCATGCGACTTCTCCCGCCATTATCAGGCCAATTTCTTCTCGGTCATGGCTCTCTACTTCGACCAAATGCCCGTCATGGATCACAATAATCCGATCCGATAGCGATAGTATTTCATCAAGATCCTCGGATATCAAAACCACCCCCGCGCCGCGTTTTCGTGCCTCTAACAGACGCCGCGCCACTTCCGCCGCCGCCCCCATATCAAGACCGCGAATGGGTTGGTTGGCCAAGATCAAATCCGGTGCATATTCAAACACCCGCGCCAAAATCAGTTTTTGCAAATTCCCGCCGGATAACAACCGCGCGCGCGCCTCGATCCCCGGACCACGAATATCGTAATCCTTGCTCAACCGTGTTGCATTGGCGCGGATCGCGTCACGTCGCAAAAACCCGCGACTTTGAACCTCCGGCGTATCAAGCCGCTCGATCACCAGATTTTCGGCCACGTTCATCGCGCCCACAACCCCGTCGTGATGGCGGTCCTCGGGAATACGTCCAACCCCGTGCGCAATCATTGCTGACGGACTAGCGCGCCGCACTTCTGTGCCGTTTATCACCATTTCGCCACTATCCGGCGTGGCCAACCCCGACAATAGCGCCGCTAGCGCCGATTGCCCGTTGCCCGACACACCGGCAATGCCGACGATTTCATGGGCATGCACCGTCAAATCCGCCGACCGCAGGCTCTCGCGCGCCGATTTCCCATGCACCGACACCGATTTCAACGTCAGGATCGGCGCGCCCGCTGCCATGCCTTCGCGCTTGGTGACCGGCGTATCCGCGCCCACCATCATCCGCGCAATGGACCGTTGATCGGCATCTTCTGTCGCCATTTCGCCAACCAGCTTGCCGTGGCGCAAAACCGCAATCCGGTTGGAAAATGCCAATACTTCCCGCAACTTGTGCGATATGAATATCACCGAAAGACCTTCTTTGGTCATCGCGCCGATATTTTCAAACAATGTGTCGGCCTCTTGTGGCGTCAACACCGCCGTCGGTTCATCCAACACCAATATCCGCGCATCTCGGTATAGCGCCTTGAGAATTTCAACCCTTTGCCGCTCTCCCACCGAGAGTTGCCCAACCGGTTCATCCAGAGGGGCCACAAGGCCGGACCGCTGCATGATCCCTTCGATTTTGGCCCGCGCCGCGCCCCGCGCATAACGCCAAGACAACAGGTTCTCAGACCCCAACAGGATATTTTCCAACGCCGTCAGGTTCTCGGCAAGCGTGAAATGCTGATGCACCATGCCAATGCCGGCCTCAAGCGCGGCCTGCGGATGGCCAAGTGGCTGCGGCTGCATCACGCCGTCCCTGTCGGCCACCTCGATCCGCCCGCTATCGGGCATATAGAGACCAAACAGCATGTTCATCAACGTGGTCTTGCCCGCGCCGTTCTCGCCGAGAAGGGCAAGAACTTCACCAGCGTGTAGATCAATCGACACGTCATCATTGGCAATCACGCTGCCAAAATGTTTGGACAGCCCGATCAGGGACAATACTTTGTTCATATGGGGAAACGGGGCTGACGCGTGCCAGCCCCCCTTTTATCGGTTAATCGGACTCAATTATCCGAAACCGGCGCTTCATTGTTGACGGGCACTGTGAATGTGCCGGCCATGATGGATGCTTCCTTGTCGCGGATCATCTTCAACGTCTCGGCAGAAACCAGCGACTCGTCAATCGCCAACGATCCGCCGCCTTCGGCCATATAGCTATATTTGCCATAATCTTCGGCGGTATATGTGCCGGCTGCAACTTGCGAAATCGCGTGATCAATGGTTGTTTCCATATGCCAGAGCGCCGAGGCCAAAATCGCGCCGGGATAATCGCCCGAGGTGTCAATCACATTGCCAATCGCCTTCATGCCGCGTTCAACCGCCGCATCCGACACGCCAAACCGTTCGGCATACATAATGTCGGCGCCTGCATCCATCATCGCAAACGCGCTTTCTTTGGCTTTGGGTGGATCGTACCAGCTGTCAATAAAGTTGACCATGAATTTGACTTCGGGGTTGACCGAACGCGCGCCTTCCATAAACCCGTGCATCAAGCGGTTCACTTCCGGAATCGCATAGCCGCCAACCATCCCGATCAAATTGGTTTCGGTGGCCGCACCCGCCGCCATACCCGAAAGATAGGCAGGTTCGTGAATCCAGTTGTCAAACACCGAAAGGTTCGGCTCTGCCGGTTCAAACGACGATCCCATAAGGAACGCGGTTTCCGGATAATCACCGGCCACTTTGCGCGCGGCGCGTTCAAGGCCAAACACCTCGCCCACCACCAGATCAACGCCTTGCTCGGCATATTCGCGCATCACCCGTTCATAATCGGTGTTGGCGACGTTTTCGGAAAAGGTATAGGTAATATCACCGCGCGCTTCTGCGGCCTGTAGCGCGATATGGATACGACTGATCCATTGTTGTTCCACCGGCAGGGTGAAAATCCCTGCAACCTTGATTGTTTCGGCAAACGCCGCCGTGGCGCTTAACGCCAACGCCATCGCGGTCGCGGTCGCCCCCGCCAATATGCCCCTTCTCGTGAAGGATTTTGATATCGTCATTGGTCATTTCTCCCTTGCTGGTTTTCTTTTTCCCAAGCAAGGCATTGTTTTACCATCCGGTCAATAAAAATCTGATTTCCCAAGTTGCAAAGAGGCCGTATTTTCAGCCCGAAACGAGGACAATTTCGCGGCTAAAGCACCGCGCCTTAAAACCGAGGAAGGGTTAAGGCGCGGTGTTGCATACCCTCTCAATGTCACGCGCGCCTTGCCACAAACCTGTGATTCAAGTTTCTGGCGAGACGCTTTATTGTGGCAGCCGTAAAACCACACCGCCTTCACGTTGTTCAATTTCCGCACCGTTTTGCACACCGTTTCCAAGCGCAGCATTGCAAACCTGCGCCGACACATTGCAATCTATCACCTCGCGCCCCGTCAAATACACCAGCCGAAGCCGAAGCCCGCGCGCGTTTTGTATTCCCGCCGCCTTTGCCCCTGCTATCAACGCATAATCGCCGGTAAAATAGATCGGCCCGTTTGTGTCGCCTAATTCTTGCGCCATGCGTCGGGTCTCTGATTGCCACGCCATCCCGTCCGCGTATTGCCGCACGGTTTGCAGCAGGTAACTTGCCACAATGATCATCAACAGCAACCGCGGTATCCGCTCCCAAAGACCGCCCTGTTGCCGCCCCCAAATCACAATCCGAACGACCACAACGGCATAGAGAACCCAGATAAACCCGTTGGCCCGCACCGGAAGTTCAACGCCGGTCGCCAGAACCTGCAATGTCAGCAATCCAAACCCGACGATGAAACCGGCAACGATATAAAGCGCGCCCCAAATATCCCGCCGCCCCAGAACCAACAAACCACCGGCAAACAAAATCAGATGCACAATCACCAAAGGCGTGAAATGAAACGCAAAAGACGACGCGGTTTTCCCCCAAAATCCGGCGGCCCGTTGCAGGTTTTCCATCGTGGACGCATAATCAACCGAAGGTGTCGCCGCGCGCCAGTCGGCCATCGGGATACCGAAAATCCCGTGTTCCCAATAATTCAGGCTATAAATAACCACGATCCCGAAGGCAAAACTGGCGGTAAAAAGCGCCACCCCGAAAAACAGATCCTTGAATGACCGTCGCGCGTGGAATGTGGTCAAATGCACCGCCAACAACAACAGCGGATAGGTCGTATAGGCGGTCAGGGTGAGCGGCACAAACACGAACAACAACGCGCGCATCATGCGCACCGACAAAAACACCGACAGCACCGCATAGAGCGCGACCAACCCCAAACCGGGGATCAACGTATTGAACCAGAGCGATATCAACAGCGCCGGCGGGGCCACCGCAATCATCAACGCCAACCCGATCACATAAATCGGCTTTTCGTCGCGCGCACAGGCATTTACCGCCGTCGCCGCTGCAAAAATCATCCAGAATAATTGATAAACTCCAAAATTAACCCACGCTGGCGTTACCCATTCGCGCAAATGCCACAGGTAATTGATCCACCGGCCCTCGTGCAGGGTTTTTAAATAATACCCCGACGGGTCGGCCAAAAGTGCGGGAAAATCATCGTGGCGCACCAACGGGTCGATCAATTGCGGCAATGATATCGCCATCATCACCGCATAAGTGGCCATGATAACCAATAGTAATCGCGACCCCGCGGATTGCGCCGCGCCAGAATCCGGCCCTTGCCGCTCACCTGCCGCCTGCGTGGCCGTCATCCCTGAAGGCGCGCGAACCGGCGCGCCAGAAACGCGGCCTGCACTTGGGCAATCCATGTCACCATGGCGCGTGGCATCGGTTTCACCACCAACAACCGCAACCGCCATGCCGCATTGCCATTGATCTGCACCGCGCCGCCCTTGCGGATTTCGGTATCCAGAACCTCTTGCGGCAACCCTTTGCGCCCCGCATCATTCACATAAAGAACCGAATTGTATTTATACCAGTTCTCCACATCCGCCTTGTCCTTGAGGTGCGGGCGCACACAATCAAACGCGGTATAGCCATGGCTGGCGAACAGATCTTGCCAGAACGACAGCGGCTTTTCATTCACATGAAATTCACCGCCTTGCCCCGGCACAGCCGCAGAAAACAAAATCCGGTCACTATGGGTGGTCAGGCTCTGCACCAACGCTTTGGACGCGGTTTCCGGCAGATGTTCCCCGACCTCAAGGCATTGTGCCAAATCAAACTTGCGGCCAAAATCTTGCGGGCGGGTTAGGTCGGCAGCAATAAACCTCTCGGCCGGAATGGCAAGGCGTGCGCGATCCACATAATCGCCATCCACGCCGATCACATCCTCGACACCGCTTTGCGACCATTCGTTGAGCCAAACACCGCGCCCGCTGCCCAAATCAATTACGCTTCTGACGCCAAGCCACGGTTGCACAAGTTCGATCATCCGCCGCGCCGACGATCGCGCACCTGTTTCTATGTAATCAAAAAACTGGTTGGTATAAGTGTGGCCCATATTGCTCGCTCCATCATTCAGATTGGCTTTTTGCCGATTTGCTTTTGAGAGGTCGATAAACCCAAACTTTGAAAATAATATAGTTTTGAATGGGCAAAATTGTGGCAACCACCCCCGCAGACAGCCAATCCCCCCAACCGAGCATTGGCCCGATCCGTCCGGTGACCAACGCCGACACCAAAATCCCGAGGGTGATGGTGACCACGAACCGCGCCGCCTGTCTTGGCTGTTTCACCGATTTTCGAAACGTCCAAATGGTCTGGGCAAAATATTGTATCAGCACCGCAAACAGAAATGCCGCGATATTGGCAAGCGGCTGCGCAATTCCCAACGCCAGCAACACCAGATACCCAAGGATATAAATGCCGGCGACAGTTGCGCCAACAATCGCAAATCGAACAATTGCACGATCAAGCAATTGCCTCATGAACGCAGTTTCACGTTTGTATCATGTGCCGCCGGCATCGTATCGCCCGCCTGCAACCCGATTTCCTCGGCCAGAAAATACAGGGGTCGGCTTTTGGTCTCGACATAAAGCCGACCGATATATTCGCCCATAATCCCCAAGGTGAAAAGCTGGATTCCCGAGAAGAAGCTCACTGCCAAAACCACCGACGCCCAGCCCGCGACGGTATTGAACATAACCAGCGAGCCAAACACATAAACCGCCATCAACAGCGAGATAAACAAGCTATAAAACGCGAGCCGCGTGGCAAACCGCAAGGGCCGGATCGAAAATCCGGTAAGCGCATCAGTGGCCAGTCGCATCATCGCCCGCAATGGATATTTGGTTTCACCGGCAAGACGCGCATCGCGAATATATTCGACACCGATCTGGCGAAACCCGACCCAGGCAAACATCCCGCGAATAAACCGCGCCTGTTCCGGCATGTCCAGAACCGCATTTAGCGACCGACGGCTAACAAGGCGAAAATCGCCGGTATCCGTCGGGATCGGCACATCCGACAACGCGTTCAAAAACCGGTAAAACAAGAACGCGCTGACCCGTTTGAAAATGCTTTCGCCGTTGCGTTTCGCGCGCTTGCCATAGACCACATCATACTTTTGATCCATCAACTGCATCATTTCCGGCAGAATTTCCGGCGGATCTTGCAAATCGGCATCCAGCATAAAAATGCGTTCGCCGCGCGCCGCTTCCAATCCTGCTGTCAACGCAACCTGATGCCCGCGATTGGCCGAAAGCCGCAAACCGCGCAATTGCGGCACACTCGCAAGCGCCGTTTCAATCGCGTCCCACGTGCCATCGGTCGACCCGTCATCCACCAGAATTATTTCCGCCCGGTCTTTCCACGGCTCAATGGCCTGCGCAATACGCTGCACCAGCGTGGGCAGCATCTCCTCCTCGTTAAAACAAGGCACAACGACGGATAAATACACTCGCACATCCCAAATCAAGAAAAGTTAAGCCCCTCGCTGATAAGGCGTAAAATTGATATTCGCAATGGTCGCAACACCGCAAGTGCGCGCCTTTTATGACGCCCGCGCGCCCCGGCCCGCCAAAGCCAACCGCAATCGAAGTTATCGCACCCGACTTAACCCCACCCGTTCTTGCCGGTGAAACAATAAATCTTTCTCTCACTCACAGGCATTTGAGTAACTTTACCCCTTGACGCTCCCCCCCCTCTCCCCTAAATCGGCGGTCGAATGGCGGGGTAGCTCAGGTGGTTAGAGCACGGGAATCATAATCCTGGTGTCGGGGGTTCAAGTCCCTCTCCCGCTACCATTCTTCACACATAAACTGCTGATTATAGCGGCGCGTTAGCTTCTGGACAGATGTGGATCGCCGCTACCTTTGACACAAATTTGCACTACCTTTGACACACCAAATTCTGCCTAATAGCTTGCTAAATTTTGACGCCAAGGCCTTTGCTTTTTTTGAAAGAGCGCCCTTACGGTTCCCCATGCCCAGTTCAATTGTAATTGACGAAGCACCATAGTCCTTTCCCATAGCCTTAAAAGATTGGGCAACTGACACAGCATCATCCTCCACGCTTTTAAAATTGTCCGGGCTTGCGACACCGATCCGCAATTTACGAATATCGCCAGTTTTAAACTTTCTCCAATTCTCCACACTCAAACGCGGTTCAACTGTAAATATTGCCTTTGCATTATGCTGTTGCAAATAGCTCATTACTCTTCCGGGGGAGACAATTCGTGCATCGTATTGCATCAACAATCTTTTATCAGACTTGCGGTATCGAAAAGCAATTCCTTGCCCAATATGCCCTTCAGAAAACTCTGAACAACATGGCTTTCGGCATGCGGAAGTTGTCGATTGCCGCTCGGGTTCACGGCACCAGCCGTTTTGCGGCCGCTTTCGCGACTGTTTTACCCCGCTCCCCTGATTTTGGTCTTGTCACGGTTACGTTCCGGT
>JAUZRV010000167.1 GCA_030950105.1 Rhodobacterales bacterium
CCCCAACCGAAAGGCCGCGCGCATGCCTTTGCGGCCGCTGATCATCGACAAAAGGACCAACCCCAGCAACGCGTCAAGTGGGTGTTGACGGCCTTGCCTGCCGCGCGGATCAGGAACCTGACGTAAAACTGATCGAACTGAGCTCAAGATAATAACCTCCGGGCCTAACGTTCAGAACAAAGATTCATATACCCGTATGATTTGCAACAACTTTCTAACCTTCAGTAAATCGCCCTGGTCATTTGCGACCCGCATTGACAAGGTTTGGCGCGCACTTCTGGCGATACTGCTGGCGGTTGCCGTGCTCGATCAGGCGCAGTTTGTTCCGGCAGTGACATTTACCGCGCGCGCATTGTTGAGCACGGCACCGTTTATTCTGTTTGGGTGCTGGCGGTGGCCTATCTCAAGGCGGCGGGGGCGGAATCGCTTCTGGCCATCGCTTCTGGCCAAGGTGGTGGCGGCGGTCGGGATCGGGATTGGCGGTGGGTTGCTTACCATGATGGCGGCCAAAACCACCGTATTTGACAACCCTTTAAAACTACGTGCGAAGGCCGGTGCTTTAAACCCGAGGCAGGGTTACGGCGAAGTGCCCTATACCCTCTCAATGTCCGGAGCCCTCGCCACAAACATGTGATTCAAATTTCCAGCGAGACGCTTTAGGCAAAGAAAACGCAATACCCGAATTTTCCTGTAATGTTTGATGTCGATTGGTTGCGATGGGCGGGCAATTCCCCTATGTGCGATGCAATCACATGATAAACGGGGATTGCGATGTATCGGGTCTGGAATTTTCTAGCAAATTATTCATTATTGTTGATTTCGGGGTCGTTGATTGCCCTGTTCTGGGCCAATACAAATCCGGAAAGTTATCACCATTTTGTTGATACGGTATTGTGGGCAAATGCACCGATCGGGAACCTCGAAAACGGGGTTCGCACGTTGACGCTGCATTATCTTGTCAATGATGTGTTGATGGCGTTTTTCTTTGCTATTGCGGCCAAGGAAGTCTGGGAAGCGATTATTCTCAAGAACGGATCATTGCGCGGCAAAAAGGCGGCGACACCGTTGATTGCGACGCTGGGTGGCATGATCGGGCCGATCACTGTTTATCTCGGATTGGCGTATCTCATGGGATCGGATGTTTATGACGCTGTTTCTAATGGCTGGGCGATCCCGACGGCGACCGATATTGCGTTTGCCTATCTGGTGGGCCGGATCGTGTTTGGTGCGGGGCATCCGGCGGTGCGGTTCCTGCTGTTGCTGGCGATTGCCGATGATGCTGCGGGCCTTATTATCCTTGCGATATTCTATCCTAGTGCCGAGTTGGCGCCGCAATGGTTGTTGTTGTCATTGGGGTCGGCCATCGGGGTTTACACCTTGTTTAACTGGCTGCCACGTTACCTTGATCGGGGGAACCAACTGCGCCGTGCGTCCACGTGGACCCGCGAAAAGTTGACGTTTTTCCCCTATTTGATTGCTGGCTGTCTAAGTTGGTATGGATTTATGAAAGCGGGTATTCATCCGGCCCTTGGGTTGTTGCCGATTGTGGTGACCATCCCCCATGCTGACCGTGCATTTGGCTTTTTTAGTGATGCAGAGCGATATCTTAAGGATATGTTGAACTGCATCGAGCATCTTCTCAAACACCCGGTCGAAGTGGTTTTGTTCTTTTTTGGCCTGTTGAACGCGGGGGTCGAATTTTCATCCATTTCAGAGCCGACCTGGCTCGTTCTGGCGGGGCTTATGATCGGGAAACCGATTGGCGTGATGGTGTTTGGCTATATCGGCGCCGTCGTGCTGCGTCTTGGCCTGCCCGAAGGCATGCGCCTGATTGATCTTTTGGTCATAGGCTGTGTGGCCGCAATCGGGTTCACGGTTTCGTTGTTTGTGGCCTCGGTCGCCTTTGATGGCGGCCCCGTGCAGGACGCCGCCAAAATGGGGGCCTTGTTCAGCTTTGGCGCCGCTGCGATTGCGATTATTGTCGGGCGTTTGACCAAGGTGCAAAAACGGACGCTTTAAGGGATGCTTGAGGTTCAGGCACATGTATTCGGGGCGCTTGTTCCCCGGTGCTCGTTTTATTTGTCACGACCCGTAAAAATGGCTGACAAATATCAGTCATAAATTTGCCAAAATGCGGTGCTATCTCTATAATCATCGAGAAACAGTGCCATATAATGAGGTCAACAGAACCTTAACAAAACCCCGTTATAGAGGGATGGCAGAGCAGAACCGGAGCAACAGATGCTCGAATTTGATAACGTCAGCAAGTCCTTTTGGACCGGCACACAGCGCAAGGTTATACTTGAGCAGGTGTCGTTTCGCGTGGAACTTGGCACCTCTCTTGGTATTCTGGCCCCGAACGGGACCGGCAAGACGACGCTTATCAACATGATGGCCGGTTTGGAGAAGCCGGACGAGGGCAATATTCGGCGCGATTGCAATATCAGTTTTCCACTCGGCTTTATGGGTGGTGTGGTTCTGAAACATTCTGCGTTTGAAAACAGCCGTTATATCGCGCGCATCTATGGTCTTGACCCTAATTATATCGAGGCGTTTTGTCGTTGGCTGTGCAATCTGGGTGAATACTTTGACCAACCTCTTGGCACCTATAGCCAAGGGATGCGGGCGCGATTTACCTTTTCTCTGATGCTGGCACTTGATTTCGATATGTATCTGATTGATGAAGGTATGCCCAGTTCGACCGATGTGGAATTCAACCGCAAAGCCGGTGAAATTCTCAAGGAACGGCTGCGCACGACCACGGTGGTGATCGTCTCGCATCAACCATCGGTTCTTGAAAAATTTGCCAAAACGGCCGGTGTTCTTGTCGGCGGAAAATTGGAAATGTTTGACACCCTAGAGGAAGCGAAGCAGCTCTATGACTACGAAACCCAAAGCTAGAAAATTTCGCATCCGCCGCGCCGCCCCGACCAATGGGGCAAGCAATGCTGCGCCAAATGATGCACCGCCCCCGATGCCCCCGCGCCAGCGCCCCACCGGTGCGCCGATCCCGGCATCCGTGGCCGAAAGAGCCGCGCGCACCACAGGCAAAACCGGCCAGATCGACAGCGCGGCCAATGTCGCCGCCGAAAACACCATTGATGCCATTCGACGTGAGGGCCTTACCGGGCGGCAATTGCGCATGGCCCGCCGTGTCGCGCAGAAAAACGGGCTTGCTCCGGTTTCGGATTTTGACGCTGTGCGGCTTTTGCGGGCCAAAGGGGTTGATCCGTTTCAACGCGCCAATATGCTTGAGCTTGTAGTTCCCAGTCAGCAAAAAGCCCAGCAAACCACCGCCGCGTCCGAGAACCCGCTTGTCGATCACGGTGGTGTGGGCGGCGAAGAAGATCAACTTACCGCGCAACTGCCTGCACATAGGCCGGAAGGCGCGGGGCAAGTGCAACTGCCGCAAACCATGGCCCTCGGCAAACAACAATTGCCCTCGACAGAGTTAAGCCCGGCAGACCGTCGCGCCATCGAAATCGCGAAAATCCAGCGTGATATCAAGGCCCGCCGCCGTCGTAAAATGATGCAATTGCTCACCCGGTTATCCGTGTTTGTATTCTTGCCCACGATCATGACCGGGTGGTATTTCTTTGCCATGGCGACACCAATGTATGCGGTAAAATCCGAGTTCCTTATTCTACAGGCCGATAACGTTGGCGGCGGTGGTTTGGGTAATCTTCTAACCGGATCGGCCTTTGCCACGGGTCAAGACAGCACCGCAACGCAATCCTATCTGCAATCCAAGGACGCGATGATACGCCTCGATCAGGATGTCGGGTTTATCTCGCATTTTTCTCAGGACTGGATTGACCCCATTCAACGGCTTGATACCGATGCCTCTAATGAAGACGCGTATAAACTCTACAAGAATTTCGTCAAAATCGGCTATGACCCGACCGAAGGTGTGATCCGGATGGAGGTCGCCGCCGCCGATCCGCAGGTCGCGACCGTATTTTCCAAACGCCTTATTGCCTACGCCGAAAGCCGAATTGACGAATTATCATTGGCCAGCCGTGAAGACAGCATGGCCACCGCGCAAGTCAGCCTTGAGCGTGCCAAAAAAGAACGGCGGGCTGCCCAAATCGCATTGGTGCGTTTGCAAGAAGGCACATTTATTGACCCCGAGGGCGTGATCGCCGCGATGCGCACCCAAATCAACAATATCGAAGTGCAGCTTCAGGAAAAAGAGCTGCTTCTTGAGGCGCTGCAAGACAATGCACGACCAAATCAGGCCAAAGTCGACGGGGCCAAGGGCGATGTGCGCCGCCTCAAATCTCTGTTAGGGCGCCTTCGGGCCAAGATGACCGATGCCACTACAGGCGAGGCGTCACTGGCCGAATCCGCGATCAAAATCCAGATGGCACAGGCCGACCTTGCGACCGCCGACTTGTTTTTACAATCAGCGTTGACCAACGAAAAACAAACCGCTCTCGAGGCCAATCGCCAAGTGCGCTATCTCACGACATCGGTGCGGCCGGTGCCCTCGCAAGATCCGACCTATCCGCGCGCATTCGAGAATACCATTCTGGCGTTTCTGATATTTTCTGGTATTTACCTGATGATCTCGCTCACTGCGTCGATCCTTAGAGAACAGGTATCATCATAATATGAACATTATAGACGTTAGGGGCCTGCGGATTGGCAATGATCAACCGCTGACCGTGATTGCAGGGCCATGCCAATTGGAAAGCGCCGATCATGCGCAGATGATTGCCGGCGTTATGAAAGAGGCCTGTGATGCGGCAGGCGCGCAATATGTGTTCAAGGCCTCCTACGACAAGGCCAACCGCACATCGGTTTCCGGTGTGCGCGGCCTCGGGATCGATGCCGGATTAAAGGTGCTGTCGGACCTCCGCACAGCGATGGATGTGGCCGTGTTAACCGATGTGCATGCGCCCGATCAATGCGCCGCTGTGGCTGATGCCGTCGATATCATGCAAATCCCCGCGTTTTTGTGCCGCCAGACCGATTTGTTACTCGCGGCGGGCGAAACCGGCGCGGTCATCAACGTCAAAAAGGGGCAGTTTTTGGCACCTTGGGAAATGCCAAATATCGTGGCCAAAGTTGAATCAACCGGCAACAAGCGCATCATGTTAACGGAACGCGGCACAACATTTGGCTATAACACGCTTGTTGCCGATATGCGGTCCCTACCCCAAATGGCAGCGACGGGATATCCGGTGGTGATGGACGCCACACATAGTGTGCAACAACCCGGTGGTCAGGGGGGATCAAGCGGTGGTCAGCGCGAATTTGCACCCGTTATGGCGCGTGCCGCTGTGTCGCTTGGTGTTGCGGCGGTTTTCATCGAAACCCACCAAGACCCCGACAATTCGCCCTCGGATGGTCCCAATATGATTTATCTTGATCAAATGCCCGAATTGATCGAAACACTGATGAAATTTGATGCTTTGGCCAAGGCGAACCCCATTACAATTTAGTATTTTACAAGAGACAATAACATGACAAAACCTGCGACCACCGTAACCCAGAACACCTGGGAATTTTTGCGCGATGCAATGATCACCCCCACCGGATTTCGCGAATATGATGCCCGTTGGAAATTTCCTGACGACATCAACCTGCCGGGAATTACCGCGCTTGGACTTGGCCTTGGCACCCAGATGCGGCGGCGCGGGATTGAACCGGTGATTGCGGTTGGCAATGATTATCGCGAATATTCCCTGACTATCAAAAACGCGTTGATGCTTGGGTTGATGCAGGCCGGAATTCACGTCAAAGACATCGGCCCTGCCCTGTCGCCTATGGCATATTTTGCCCAATTTCATCTTGATGCACCGGCCGTTGCCATGGTCACCGCGTCGCACAATCCAAACGGTTGGACCGGCGTGAAAATGGGATTTGAGCGGCCATTGACCCACGGGCCAGACGAGATGAACGAGTTGCGCGATATTGTATTAAATGGCGAAGGCCGCGCACATGAGGGCGGAAAATACGAATATATTGATGGCGTGAAAGAAGCCTATCTTGATGATTTGATTGGTGATTTCCGCATGACACGCAAATTACGCGTGGTTTGCGCCACCGGAAACGGCACCGCCAGCGCCTTTGGTCCCGAGTTGTTTGAACGCATGGGGGTCGAGGTTGTGCCGTCGCATAACACGCTTGATTACAACTTCCCCAACTACAACCCCAACCCCGAAGCCATGGAAATGCTGCACGATATGTCGTCCAGTGTGACCAATTCGGGTGCTGATTTCGCGCTTGGATTTGATGGTGACGGTGATCGTTGCGGGGTGGTTGATGACCAAGGAGAGGAAATTTTCGCTGATAAAATGGGGGTGATTATGGCGCGGGATTTCTCGGCGCTTTATCCCAACGCGACGTTTGTGGCCGATGTGAAATCAACAGGTCTTTATGCCTCTGATCCCGTTCTCAAGGCCAATGGGGCCAAAGCAGATTATTGGAAAACCGGCCATAGTCATATGAAAAGGCGGGTTAAAGAGATTGGCGCGCTGGCAGGGTTTGAAAAATCCGGCCACTATTTTCTCGCCGAACCGATTGGCCGCGGCTATGATTGCGGCTTGCGGGTTGCGGTCGAGATTTTCAAATTGATGGACCGAAATCCCGATAAATCCATGTCCGATTTGCGCCGCGACCTACCCGTCACCTATTCAAGCCCGACCATGTCGCCCTATTGTGCCGATACCGAAAAATATCAGGTGCTTGAACGGCTGGTGGAAAAACTGGTGGCACTTGCCGACGCCGGTGGACACCTTGGCGGCGTGAAAATCGCGCAGGTTGTTACGGTGAATGGCGCGCGGGTCATTCTGGAAAATGGCGGCTGGGGATTGGTGCGCGCCTCCTCCAATACACCAAATCTGGTGGTGGTGTGCGAAAGCCCCGAAAGCGACGCCCAGTTGCGCGCCATATTTAACGATATCGATGCGATCATCCGCACCGAACCCTTGGTTGGCGACTACGACCAAACTCTATAGAGTGCGCCCTGATTATCATTGTTCCAAAAATATCCCCGCCGGAGGCATCCAAAGTATCAACAGCCGGCGGAGGTGATTTCTGGCTCCCTTAGTCCACCAATCCCCTGCCCTTCAACAGCGCCTCGACCCCGGGAAGCCGCCCCCGAAACGCGATATAAGACGCTTCCGGATCACGGGAATTTCCGGTTGAGAGGATATTGTCCTGCAAAGATTTGGCCAATCCGCCATCAAAAGCGTCGCCAACTTCGTCAAAGGCGGCAAAGGCATCGGCGTCCATAACTTCCGACCACATGTAGCTATAATAGGCCGAGGCATAGCCATCACCGGTGAACACATGGGCAAAATGCGGGGTGGCGTGGCGCATGGTGATCGCGGCGGGCATGCCCAGATTCGCCAGAACCTGTGCTTGGCGTGCCATTGCATTTTCGGGTGCGGCCCCGCGATGAAAATCAAGATCGACAAGCGCGGACGCGACAAATTCAACCGTCGAAAACCCCATGTCGAAATTGGCCGCGGCCAGGACTTTATCAAGCATTTCTTGCGGCATCGCCGCGCCGGTATCGGCATGGGTGGCAAATTCGGCGAGAACCGCAGGCACATCAAGCCAATGTTCATAAAGCTGGCTTGGCAATTCAACAAAATCACGCGGAACCGAGGTGCCGGAGATGGATTCATAGCTGACATTCGACAGCATCTGATGCAAAGCGTGGCCAAATTCATGAAACAATGTGCGCGCGTCATCATACGACAACAGCGCGGGATCCGATTTGGCAAAGTTACAAACATTGATTACAATCGGAGTTTGCACCTGTGGAATTTTGGCCTGCGCACGCATCGCCGAACACCATGCCCCCGACCGTTTTGAACCGCGCGCAAAATAATCCCCGATAAAAACCGCGAGATGCACACCATCGCGGGTCACTTCCCAAGCGCGGCAATCGGCGTGGTATAAGGGCACATCCAGCGGTTTGAATTGCAGATTAAACAGGCGGGTGGCACAGGAAAATGCGGCCTCGATCATCCGATCCAATTGCAGGTATGGTTTGAGGGCGGCCTCGTCCAGATCATGTTCGATCTTGCGGCGCTTTTCAGCGTAGTAACGCCAATCCCAAGGCTGCAAATCGCCATTGATGCCATCCCCGTGCATCATCCGGCCGAGGATATCGGCATCGGCATTGGCGCGATTTCTGGCCGGTTCCCAAACATCCATCAACAGTTTTTCAACCGCCTCGGGGGTCTTGGCCATTTCGGCTTCAAGGCGATAGGCCGCATAGCTGTCATAACCCAACAATAGCGCGCGTTCATGGCGCAAAGCGAGGGTTTCATCAGCAATGGCGCGGTTGTCGGTGTCTCCAGAATTGGCGCCGCGCGCCGCCCAAGCGTTGAACGCCACCTCACGTAGATCGCGACGCGGCGAGAATTGCAAAAACGGCGTAATGATCGAACGAGACAAGGTAACAACCGGATTTCTCACGCCCTTTTCCACGCCAGCCGCCCGCGCAGCCGCTATTGCAAATTCCGGCAGGCCGCCGAGATCGGCCTCGGACAGTTCCATAAACCAATCGCGTTCATCGGCCAAAAGGTTCTGCCCAAAATACGTGCCAAGAACCGCAAGCCGCGACAGGATTTCCTTCATGCGGGTTTTGTCTGCGCCTTTCAAGCCCGCGCCAGAGCGCACAAAAGACCGATGGGTAAGCATCAAAACCCGCGATTGTTCATCGTTCAAGCCAAGGGTTTCGCGCGTATTCCACAGGGATTTAATGCGCGCGAACAGGGCGGAATTGGCATAATAATCGGCACTATGGGCGGCAAGGCGCGGTGAGAAATCGCGCATCAACATCTCGCGTGCGTCATTTGAATCGGCACCGGCCAATGTGTAAAACACCGATAGAACCTTGTGCAACGCCTCGCCCGTGCCCTCCAGGGCCTCGATGGTATTTGCGAAAGTCGCCGGATCCGTGGCCAATGCGATGGCGTCGACCTCGCGCTTGTTTTCAGCAAGGGCAATTGTGAAAGCCTCGGCAAAATCACCGTCTGAAATTGCGTCAAACGGGGCGATTTGGAATGGCGTGGTCCAGTCGGAGAGAAGTACATTCATCAAGCGCGATCCTTTTGTTTTGCGCCACGATAGGCGGCGCGCACGGCAAGGTCCAGCGTGGTTTAGTCGTATTTCGACCGCATCTTGCGTTCAATTTTACGCAGCACAAGAGACAGGGAAACCGTCATGATCAGGTAGATCAAGGCCACCATATTATAGGTTTCAAAATAGCGGAAATTTCCGGCGGCCGTCACTTTGCCCAATTGGGTCACATCAAGCACGCCGAGCACCGAGACCAGAGAACTGTCTTTGATCATCGCAATAAAATCATTGCCAAGCGGCGGCATGATGGTGCGGATTGCTTGCGGGAAAATGATGTGTCGGAAACGGTTCCAGCCATTCAAACCAAGCGCTTTTGCGGCCTCGATCTGGCCTATTTCAACCGACATAAGGCCGGCGCGAAACACCTCGGCGATAAAGGCGCTATAGCCGATCATCAGCGCAATAATCGCGCGCCACATCAGTGAGAAATCGCGGGTGCGGATCGGGTCAAAGTTGAGCGTTGTCAAAACCCAATTGACCAAAGCCACCAGCGCGGGGCCAAAGACAAAAGCCACATAAAGCAACAGCACAATAATCGGCACGCCACGCACGATCTCGATATAGAACCGTGCGGCTTGGCGTAAAACCAAAAACCGGGACATGGTCGCCAACGCCAGCAACAAGCCAAAAAACGACGCCATGGAAAACCCGATAAGGGTCACAAATATGGTTAACTTGATGCCTTTGGACAGGGTTCCAAGTATCTGGAGATAAAGATCGTTTGAAACGGCTTCATAGAGAAAATAGCCGCCGATTGCGACGGCAACCAACAACCAATACGGAAAATCTTTGTCTTGAGGGGGTGTGGGAACCATCGATATATCGCCCCGACCCGCAAGGTCAGGGCGCTGCTTTGTGGGTTAACCGCCGATTTTATAATCGAGGAACCATTTCTTGTTTAGGGCATCCATTGTGCCGTCCGATTTCATGTCGGCAATTGCCGCGTTCATTGCCTCTACGAGGTCCGATCCTTTGGGGAAAATAAAACCGAAATCTTCGGTACCCAAAGTATCGCCAACAATTTTCAACGCGCCGTCAGAGGCCGAAACATACCCATTACCAGCGGTGCCATCGGTCAAAACCAGATCGACATCGCCGGTGCGCAAGGCCTGAACGCCAGCGCCGAATGTTTCGAACAATTTGATCCGCGGGTTGGCCTCGTCCCCATCAAGAACCTCGTAAACCCCCACATAAAACGGTGTGGTGCCGGGTTGTGCGGCCATCAACAAATCGCTGTCAGCCCCAAAACCGGCAGCATCCGAAAACCGGGTCTCGTCGCCGCGCACCAGCATGACCATTTCGCTACGCATGTAAGCATCGGAAAAATCCACCTTTTCACGACGGTCATCGCGAATGGTAATGCCGGTCATACCCATATCGAATTGACCTTCGGAAACCGCAGGGATCATCGCGTCCCAGGAAATATTTTCATAAACAACCGTAATATTGATGCGCTTGGCGATTTCGACCATGGCGTCATATTCCCACCCGATCGCATTGCCGGTTCCCGGCTCAACAAATTGCAGCGGCGGATAGGCATTTTCGGTCACAACCACAACTTCGCGCCCGTTCAGATCCGGAATATGCCCCCCCGCAAACGCCATACTGGTAAGTGCGACACTGGCAAGTGTGGTTAATGTGGAAAGCAGTTTCATCATAATATTCCTTTTTTGTTTGATTTTGGCAGAGTTTAGGGGCCGCAAGTGGCGAATTGCAAGGACGATATTCACACCTCTCCGACGGTTCCGCAAATTGGGCAATCTGACCGTCGCTTAAGCCCGATGGTGCGGGTTTCACCAAAAAGCGCGTCATAGATCAACATGCGCCCACGCAAAGTGTCGCCCGCGCCCGAGATCAATTTGACCGCCTCGAGCGCCATCATCGCACCAACCACACCGGGAAGCGGGCCAACCACACCGGCCTCGGCACAGGAAGGGGCCAATTCGGCGGCGGGGGCCTGCGGGAAAATGCATTGATAACAAGGGGCTTCGTGGGCGGGATCAAACACGCTTACCTGCCCTTCCCACTGTGAAAGAGCCCCTGAAATCAAAGGCTTGCCCTGTGCAACCGCAACACGGTTAACGAGGTATCGCGTGTCAAAGTTATCCGTGCCGTCAAGTATCATATCATACTCGGAAAACAGGTCAGGGGCGATTTCACCGTCCAGGCGGCGGGCATACGGGCGCACAGTGATAAACGGATTTTGGGCGCGCATTTTGGCGGCCGCGGAATGGACCTTGGGCGCGCCAATATCGGCATCCATATGAATAACCTGACGTTGCAGATTGGAGTTGTCCACAATGTCATCATCAATAATACCAATGGTGCCAACACCGCTCGCCGCAAGATAGAGCAGCGCAGGAGAACCAAGCCCGCCCGCCCCGATCACCAGAACCCGCGCATTTTTAAGGGCCTTTTGCCCCGGCCCGCCGAGTTCACGCAACATAATGTGACGCGCATACCGGTTAATCTCGGTATCGGTGAATTTGCCGGGATTGGGCGCCGTCGTTTGGCTCTCTCTCGCGCTAATCGCCTTTTTGCGCAGCCAAACAAGGCCGAAACGATAGATCACGACAAGCCCCGCCATACCGCCAAAAATCAACCAGGGCGCGGCGCTTGTGCCCGTGGCCAACCGCCAAACGTGCCCATCCGGCAGCACCAGATGCATCGCGATCACCGCGAGATAAAGAATCCCGATCATAATCCATCGCATGGCTTTGGGCGTGCCCAAAAACATCCCAATACCCCATATGGCAGCAGCTATCACCACGATCAGCATCAGCCGCGCCCCGTGGAGCCAAAACCGCCCGCACCACGCGTCGTTTCGGATAGTGCGTCAACGCGCAAAAACGTGGCCTGCACCACCGGGGCAATGATCATTTGCGCAATCCGGTCGCCATGCCCCACATGGAACGCCTCGTTGCCAGCGTTAAGCAGGATCACCCCCAAAGGCCCGCGATAATCGCTATCAATTGTGCCCGGGCTATTGGGCAAGGTGATCCCGTGTTTAAGCGCAAGGCCGGACCGCGGGCGCAATTGCACCTCGAACCCAAGCGGAATTTCAAGCATTAGGCCGGTGGGGATCAACGCCCGCGCACCTGCCGGCAATGTCACGCCATTGCGCGCATCTTTGGCAAAATTGGCACGCAAATCGGCCCCCGCCGCGCCCGCGCTTTCATAAGACGGAAGCGGCAATGTCCGGTCAAACCCGTCAAGCCAAACCAGTTTTACGTCAACCATTCCTGTTTTTTCGCTTTCTGTTTATCATTGTTCTATAAATATCCCCCGCGTGGAACGCATAGAATCTCTTACCCCAACGCCTCGGAAATACGCAGCGCCAACCGTTCGGCAACGGCATCTTTGCCCATGCGTGGCCAATCCTCTGCGCCACTGTCAGAAATCAAAGTCACCGCATTTTCGGACCCGCCCATTATGCCGGTTTCAGGACTGACATCATTCGCCACGATCCAGTCACAGCCCTTGCGCAATCGTTTCGCAGTGGCATTTACAATTACATCATCGGTTTCCGCGGCAAAACCTACCACCAACCTTGGACGCCCTGCCCGCATTTGGGCCACAGTCGCAAGGATATCGGGATTCTCGGCAAACTCAAACACCGGAAGCGCGCCTTTGACCTTTTTAATTTTGGACGTTCCGGCCCCGACCACCCGCCAATCGGCAACCGCTGCGGCAAATATCGCCACCTCGACCGGCAGTGCATTTTGCACCGCCTCGAGCATCTCGGCGGCGGTTTCTACCGCGACGACGGTTACACCATCGGGGCGCGCAATATCGGCGGGGCCGGTCACAAATATCACCTCCGCGCCCAGCGCGACCAACGCGCGCGCTATTGCGGTGCCCTGCGCACCTGATGATCGGTTGGCGATATAGCGCACCGGATCAATCGGCTCATGTGTCGGGCCAGATGTAACCAAAACACGCCGACCAGACAGCGGGCCAGATAGAGAGCCGGACAGCGAGCCAGGCGCAGTCCCCGCATCCAATGCAATCTCGATAGCAGCCACAATTTCTAGAGGTTCGGCCATACGCCCCGGTCCGAATTCGCCGCACGCCATATCGCCGTCATTGGGACCTACAAAATCCACACCATCCGATTTCAGCGTGGCAATATTGCGCTGTGTCGCGGGGTGTTGCCACATGCGCACGTTCATCGCGGGCGCCACCAACACCCGCGTATCGGTTGCCAACAACAACGTCGACGCCAGATCAGACGCCAATCCTTGCGCCATTTTCGCCATCAGATCGGCAGTGGCCGGCGCGATCACCACAAGATCGGCGCTGCGTGACAATTGAATATGGCCCATCTCGGCCTCGTCAGTGAGATCAAACAAATCTCGATAGAGTTTGGCCCCGGAGAGCGCCGAAACCGACAGTGGCGTGACAAATTCTTCGGCGGCGCGGGTCAAGACCGGCGTAACGGTTGCGCCACGTTCACGCAGGCGGCGGATCAAATCGAGCGATTTAAACGCCGCGATGCCGCCCCCGATAATCAGTAGAATGTTTTTACCTGCCAACATGGCCAATCTCCCAAAACTGCTGCAACTCTATGCCAGTCGCCGACGCGACGCCAGAGTTGTTCGTCCGGCAATTGTCATGATAGACACCGGAAAACACCGGATGGAAAGTGATCATGCTACCGAAATTGACTTTGGTTCTGGGCGGCGCCGCCTCTGGAAAATCGGCGCTGGCCGAAAGTTTGATAACCGACACCGGCGCGCCGCGTGTCTATATCGCCACCGCGCAGGGATTTGACACCGAAATGCGCGCTAAAATTGCCGATCACCGCACCGCCCGAGGTCCCGATTGGCATACCATCGAAGCGCCGCTTGATCTTGCCCCTGCCCTTGGCCAGACCCGCGTTAATCAGGTGGTCCTGCTCGATTGCGCGACCCTTTGGCTGAGCAATCAGATCCTCGCCGAGCGCGATATCGAGGCCGCTCAGACAGAGCTTCTTGACGCTCTGAATCACACACAAGCCCGCGTTGTTGTGGTGAGCAATGAAGTTGGCAAATCCGGCGTTCCCGACAATGCCTTGGCCCGTAAATTTCGCAATTCGCAGGGCCGGTTAAACCAAGGCATCGCGCGCAACGCCGATCTTGTGATCGCGGTAATGGCCGGTCTTCCGCTTGTTTTAAAAGGGAAAATGCCATGACCACATGGTGGTGGGTGCGCCATGGTCCAACCCATGAGAAAAACTTTGTCGGGTGGCGCGACGTCCCTGCCGACCTAAGCGATACCGGCCAAATTGCGCGCCTCAACGCCTATTTACCGGACAACGCAATACTGGTGTCTTCCGACCTTATCCGCGCCAGTGCAACTGCCGACGCAATATCCCAAAACCGCACCCGCCTGCCCCACGAAATTGCCCTTCGCGAATTCAATTTCGGGCTTTGGGATGGTTTGGGATTCGACGCCGTGGCGGCACGCGATCCGGCCCTTAGCCGCGCATTTTGGGAAACCCCCGGTGATCTCGCCCCCCCCGAAGGCGAAAGCTGGAACGCGGTGGCGGCGCGGGTCAACGGCTTTGTAACGGGCATGAACGCGCGGTTTCCCGATCGCCACATCATCGCCGTTGCCCATATCGGCGTGATCATGACCCAGATACAAACCGCCGGTGCGATGAATGCCTATCGCGCGCTTGGCCATACGATTGATAATCTGTCGGCGACACGTCTTGCCCATGAAAACGGGGAATGGATGATCGACACCATCAATCACATTCCGTGATGGAAGCCGCCAAAAATAGTCATTTCCCTGATGCATCAGACAAGGTTACCTTCGCTACATGACTTATGATCTTTATATTGGCGACCGCACATTCTCGAGTTGGTCGTTACGTGGCTGGTTGATGTTCGAGAAATTCAACATCCCCTGCCGCACCCATTTGGTCGGCCTCTATTCCGGCACCATGAAACAGGATTTGGCCCCCTTCGCCCCGGCGCGCCTTGTTCCGGTCATGCGCACGCCCGAGGGCGATGTGGTTGGTGACACATTAGCCATTGGCGAAACATTGGCAGAGCGCCATCCTGATACAGGGTTTTGGCCAAGCGATGCTTCTGCGCGCATTTTGGCGCGTTGGATGGTGGCCGAAATGCATTCGGGGTTTGCGGCGCTGCGCAATGAATGTCCGATGCAATTGTTGCAACAATACGACGGGTTTCCGGTTACTGCCGCTATTCAGGCCGACCTTGATCGCCTGGAGGAGCTTTGGACCTTGGCGCGTGAACGCCATGGGAACGGCGGTCCGTGGTTGTTTGGGGCTTATTCTTTGGCGGATGTATTTTTCGCGCCAATCGCGGCGCGTATTGCCGGATATGGCCTGCCCATTGGTCCCGATGCCGGCATTTATTGCGCGCAACACCTTGAAGACACAGCGTTTCGCCAATGGCGTGCGATGGGTCTCACCAAATCCTATGACCCGGAACCCTATGCGTTGGATTTTTCAAAACAACCATGGCCCGTGGCCGGACCGCATGCCGCAACAGCGGTTGAAAACGGTGTGCCAGAGAACACAGCGTGCCCGTATTCGGGCAAACCGGTTACGCATTTTTTGCAACTGGACGGGCGGATTTTCGGGTTTTGCAACACGTTTTGCCGCGACAAAACCGTGGCCGATCCCGATGCATGGCCCGCGTTTGTGGCGCTAATCTAAGGAAACTCTGAACAACATGGCTTTCGGCATGCGGAAGTTGTCGATTGCCGCTCGGGTTCACGGCACCAGCCGTTTTGCGGCCGCTTTCGCGACTGTTTTACCCCGCTCCCCT
>JAUZRV010000168.1 GCA_030950105.1 Rhodobacterales bacterium
CCCAAGTGGCGCAAAGCGTCCGGGGATGAAATGGGAATGCGGATCGGGTGACCCAATCAGGGACCCAAAGCCGCAGCCGCCCCCGCGACTGTAAGCGGTGAGCGCCTGTCATTTGCCACTGATCCATCCGGTTTTCCGGACGGATCGGGAAGGCGACAGGATGCTTTGACCCGCGAGCCAGGAGACCTGCCTTGCATATCAACTCAATCATTCGTCGGGTGTGACGAATAAAAGGAAAATGAATATGCATATCGAACCCGGAATTGTAACTGGCGCAAAAATTGTGCTGAGTTATGGAACCGCCGCAGCAGCAGCGGCCTATAGTTTGAAATCCGCTGTAAGGGCCGTCAAGGTTACTTCGCTGCCATCTTTTGCAGCCCGCAGCCTTGTCGCCACCATGCTGGTGTTTGCGTTTTTCGAGGTGATGCCGCATTTTGCAGTGGGCGTTTCCGAGGTGCACTTTATTCTCGGATCAACGCTGTTCTTGATATTGGGCGCCCCTCCTGCCGCCGTCGGTCTCGCGCTGGGGCTTTTGATCCAGGGCGTCTTTTTTGCACCTCTCGATTTGCCCCAATACGCGATGAACGTAACCACATTGCTCGTGCCTTTGTTCGCCATGCGCGCCCTGGCCGCGCGTATCATTGCGCCAAACACGGCCTATGTCGATCTGACCTACAAACAAACTCTGGCGCTTTCGACCACATATCAAGGTGGCGTTGTTCTCTGGGTTGGTTTCTGGGCAATTTACGGGGCCGGACTAGGCGCAGAGAACCTCGGCTCGATCGCCGCATTTGGCGGGGCCTATATGATGGTGATCCTGATTGAGCCGCTGGTCGATCTTGCGGTTCTGGCAGGGGCAAAATCAATGCGCGGCTTGGCCCAATCCGGTCTGACAACCACCCGCCTGTTTCGCGCGGCATAAAGAGCAGATTCCCGACAGTTAGCAACCGCCACCTCCGGTTTTCCGGTGGTGGCCCCTCGGTTGCGCAGCCGGACTTGCGCGCCCCCTTTAGTAACAAACCCATCTAACCCGAATTATTCATGAAGCGGCGTAAATCGTTTGGCGGGCGTAGATCAAGCTGTTGAAATGTCGTATGATTTTGGTGTTGAACAAGATCATTCACCTCCAGCAGAAAATCCAGCCCGCCATGAACGACGATAC
>JAUZRV010000169.1 GCA_030950105.1 Rhodobacterales bacterium
AGGCGGTTCTGCCTGCGGCCACCGATTTCCCGTATACTGTGCGGGTTGTGTCCGAGATCACTGAATCAAACGGGTCGTCTTCGATGGCGTCGGTTTGTGGTGGTTCGCTGTCGATGATGGATGCGGGCGTTCCGTTGAAAGCACCGGTTGCCGGTATCGCCATGGGTCTTATCATGGAAGACGATGGCAATTATGCGATCCTGACCGATATCTTGGGTGATGAAGATCACCTTGGCGATATGGATTTCAAAGTGGCCGGCACCGAAAACGGTATCACCAGCTTGCAAATGGACATCAAGATCGCCGGTATTACGCCGGACATCATGGCCAAAGCACTGGAGCAAGCGAAAGATGCGCGGATCCATATTTTGGGCGAGATGAACAAGGCGTTGTCTGGCACGGCTGATTTCTCGGTGCATGCGCCGCGTATCGAAACCATGCAGGTTCCAACGGATAAAATCCGTGAAGTGATCGGGTCGGGCGGTAAAGTGATCCGCGAGATTGTCGAAATGTCGGGTGCCAAAGTGGATATCAACGACGAAGGCATCATCAAGATCGCGTCGCCAAACGCGGATTCGATCAAGAAAGCCTATGACATGATCCACGCGATTGTGGCCGAGCCGGAAGAAGGCGTGATCTATAAAGGCACCGTGGTCAAAATCGTTGATTTCGGCGCATTTGTGAACTTCTTTGGCAAGCGGGACGGCCTTGTGCATGTGTCCCAAATCGAAAACCGCCGTTTGAACCATCCTTCGGATGTTTTGAAAGAAGGTCAGGAAGTATTTGTAAAACTTCTCGGATTTGATGATCGTGGCAAAGTCCGGTTGGCGATGAAAATGGTTGATCAGGCCACTGGCGAAGAAGCCAAAGCCGAAGATTGATCCAAACGTAAGTGAATTTAAGGGGCCTCGGTGGAAACATCGGGGCCCTTTTTTTGTGGGGCGTTATGCGGTGATGGCGGGTATCAAATAATTTGATCATATTTTTGCTGTGCTGTCTTGAACTTGGTTTGACAGGATGTCACAGTGCGGGGAATCCAAGCCAAACCCAAGCAATTGCGTTGATCATGGTGACGGGTATTTATTAAAATCAGGAGCACGAAATGATCGAGAAACGTCAGTTTTATATCAATGGAACATGGGTTGATCCGGTTGAAGCAAATGACCATGCGGTGATTGATCCGTCCAACGAAGAAGCCTGTGCGGTGATTTCATTGGGGGGGCAGGGCGATACGGACGCAGCCGTAGCGGCGGCCAAATCGGCGTTTCCGGCGTGGATGGCGACGCCCGTCGAAGACCGGATTGCGCTGGTTGAAAAACTGCTCGCGATTTACAAGGCGCGCAGCGAAGACATGGCGCAAGCGATCAGCCTTGAAATGGGGGCACCGATTGATATGGCGCGGGTGCAACAGGTGGGGGCGGGTCTTGGGCATACCTCGAGTATTCTGCGCGCGGCCAAGAATCTTGAATTTATCCGCCCGCTGGGACCACATGCGCCCGATGACCGGATCATTCACGAGGCGGTGGGCGTTTGCGCGCTGATCACGCCGTGGAATTGGCCGATGAACCAGATCACATTGAAGGTGATTGCGGCATTGGTCGCCGGGTGCACGATGATTTTGAAACCCTCCGAGGAATCACCGCTTTCGGCGCTGCTGTTTGCGGAAATGATCGACGAGGCCGGATTTCCGGCGGGGGTTTTCAATCTGTTGAACGGCGATGGTGTCGGCACCGGGAGCCAGCTCACGGCGCATGCGGATGTAGATATGGTGAGTTTCACCGGATCGACACGCGCGGGAATTCTGATTTCGAAATCGGCGGCGGATACGTTGAAACGGGTGTCGCTTGAATTGGGTGGCAAGGGCGCGAATATCGTGTTTGATGACGCCGACGAAAAGGCGGTCAAACGCGGGGTTTTGCGCTGTATGAACAACAGTGGCCAATCGTGCAATGCGCCGACGCGGATGTTGGTGCAACGCGGGAACTATGACGCTGCGGTTGAAATTGCTGCGGCGACGGCGACAGCGATCACCGTGGGGTCGTCGCATGACGAAGGGCGTCACATCGGGCCAGTGGTTAATGAGGCGCAATTCAACAAAATTCAGGCGCTTATTCAGGTCGGAATTGACGAAGGCGCGCGCCTTGTGGCGGGGGGCACGGGCCGTCCTGCGGGCATGAACCGCGGGTTCTATGTGCAGCCAACGGTTTTTGCCGATGTGAACAACGATATGGAGATCGCGCGCACCGAGGTGTTTGGCCCGGTTCTGGTGATCATTCCGTTTGACACCGAGGCCGATGGGATCCGTATTGCCAATGACACACCCTATGGGTTGACCAATTATGTGCAGACCACCGATGGGGCCAAGGGCAACCGCGTGGCGTCACAATTGCGGTCCGGCATGGTTGAATTGAACGGCACATCACGCGGGGCCGGCGCGCCGTTTGGCGGCATGAAACAATCGGGCAACGGGCGCGAAGGCGGCGTTTGGGGCATCGAGGATTTCCTCGAGGTGAAATCGGTTTCGGGGTGGACGGCAGAATAATCTACTGCGAAACATTGCAAGCGACAGGCGTCCGGGGCTATGACAGCTTCGGACGTTTTTATTTGTGGATGTGAGTGCCTGATGGCGGATGGTCAAACTTTTGTGCCGGAAACGGTGCATAAACGGGATGTGTTTAGCGAGACGATTTCGGGGCATTTGGCCGAGGATCCGACGTGCAAGGTGGTGTTGCGTAAACTGGACGGGGTGCCGGTCTGGGCGAAACCGATTGCGTGGTATCTGGCGCGGCGCGAAATTGCAGGATTGCGTGCGGTGGCGGGAATTGTCGGCACGCCGGAATTGTTGCGGGTGGATAAGGTCGGGTTGTTGCGCACCTGGTCGCATGGCACGCCGTTGCAATTGGCCAAGCCGGATACGGTTGCGTTTTATCGCGATGCACGGCGGTTGTTGCGCGAAATGCGGCGGCGCGGGGTGACCCATAATGATATTGCCAAGCCGCAGAACTGGTTGCGGTCTCCGGACGGAAGCGCGGCGGTGATTGATTTTCAATTGGCATCGGTGCATCGCCGTCAGGGGCGCATGTTTCGGGTGATGGCGCGCGAAGATTTGCGGCATTTGTTGAAACAAAAACGCGCCTTTGCGCCGGAATTGTTGACGTTTAGTGAAAAGCGGATGTTGGCGCGTAAATCGCTGCCGTCAAGGATCTGGATGGCGACGGGCAAGCGGTTGTATAATTTCATCACGCGGCGGTTGATGAATTGGTCGGATGGCGAAGGCACCGAGGACCGGATTGAACGCGATGGCGACGCGGTGCGCAGCGCGTTAGTGGCGGGGGGCGCGCGTGATGTGGCGTTGTCGGTGTATTCATTGCCGGGCCGCGGTGTCGGGCTTTATGCCTTTGCCGAGGCGGATGTGGCGCAGGATGTTATGCGCAAACTGGTGCCCGAGGCACAGGTCGAATTGGTGCAGGTGGTGGCGGCATTGCCAAGGCATGACAACGGCGCGTTGCGCGAGGATGTGTTGGCTTTAATCGCGATGAACCGTTTGGACGAGATCGAAGTGATGGTAACCGCAGAGCCGGAATTGGCCGCAGTGGTCAAGCCGATCATTGCCGGGCGATTGAATTTGACCGACCGGATATTGCGGCGTTAAAAATCGACTGCGATGCCTTTTTTTTCCCAATCGCCATAACGCACCGGATCGGGACCGTCGCGACCACCAAGTTCGGTGTCGGGCGCCTGTTTTGAGACCAACTTGCGGCGTTCTTCGGCCTCGGCAAGGGCGCGAATGGCCTCGGGAGGGAGATCTTTTGACGAATCATTCATGGTTTGGCTTTCTAATAGCTTAGGCTGTTGATATAGGCGCGACCTAGACCCACGCAAGGATTGAAAAGATGAAAACCCCCACTTCTGGTGCGCGGCGTGCCGCAGTTTACCTGCTTGATCAGGTTTTGGGCGAGGGCGCGTTGATGTCCGAGTTGCTGGGCGGCGGCGCGTTGGAGCGGTTAGAGCCGTCCGAGCGCGCGCGCGTGCAACGGTTGGCGACGGATGTGTTGCGCGGGTTGGAGCGCGCCGACCGTTTGTTAAAGAAACACCTGCGCAAGGTGCCGCCGTTGACGGTGCAAAATGTTCTGCGTCTCGGGGTGATCGAATTGGTGCAGGGCGGGGCGAGCCACGGCATTGTCAACGAGGCGGTTGAAATGGTGGCGCGCGGCAAACGCACCGGCCACATGAAGGGGCTGGTCAATGCGGTGCTGCGCAAAGTGGCTGTGGATGGCGCGGTCGAGTGGGAAAAACTGCGGGTGCCGCGGTTGCCCAAATGGCTGCGGGGGCCGTTGGTTGATGCCTATGGCGGCGAGGTTGTGGGCGCGATGGAGCGCGCGCATTTTGCCGGTGCGCCGCTGGATTTGAGCGCGAAAACCGATGCGGAAGCGGTGGCAGCAGCGGTTGGTGGCGATCTGTTGGCGACGGGATCGGTGCGTTTGGCCAAGGCCGGACAAGTGTCGGGGTTGGCCGGTTTCGAGGTCGGTGACTGGTGGGTGCAGGATGCCGCAGCGGCGATGCCCGCACGGATTTTGAATGTGCAGGCGGGCGAGGCTGTATTGGATTTATGCGCGGCACCGGGTGGTAAAACCATGCAATTGGCGGCGACCGGCGCAGATGTGACGGCACTTGATTTATCCGAGGGGCGGATGGGGCGGGTGCGCGAGAATTTGAAGCGCACGCAATTGAATGCGACAATTATTGTCGATGATGCGCGCACCCATGTGGGCGGGCCGTATGATGCGATCTTGCTTGATGCGCCGTGTTCGGCGACGGGCACGATACGGCGGCATCCCGATTTGCCACACGCCAAGGATGGCGGGGATTTCGGGATGTTGTTTCAGTTGCAGGCCGATATGATTGATCATGCGATTGGGTTGCTCAAACCCGGTGGGCGGTTGGTTTATTGCACCTGTTCGTTGCTGCCCGATGAAGGCGAATGTCAGGTGGATGATGCGTTGTTGCGACATTCGGACATAACGGTGGATCGCGGCGCGCTTGGGATTGACGGGATTGATCCGGCGTGGATCACGCAGGAAGGCGGGCTGCGGTTGCGGCCCGATTTCTGGGCGGATCAGGGTGGTATGGACGGGTTTTATATCGCCTGTTTGCGGCGCGCCTGAACGCGAAATTCTGCTTGAATGCGACAGGGTATAATTCGGCGGTGACTTGTGCCGGATTGCGCGCTATGATGCCCGTGAAAGCGCCACAAGAGCGTATATAAGGCAGTATAGATGTCCAATTCTGAATCTTTCACCGCGCGTAGAACGCGATGGATGCACCGCGTGTATGCGTGGGCAAGTGCGATGGCGCGACCCGCAACGGGGTTTGTGTCGCAACCCGAACCGCGCACCATCGGCAGTTTTGCCCGTGGGCGGCAATTGGTGGCGGGAAATTTCCTGTTTGCAGGGCATTTGGTCGAGGATACGCAAGCCGATATGTGGGAAATCCAGATGCCGGATGCCGGTTTCGAGGAGGAACTGCACGGGTTTATCTGGCTTGATGATCTGGCGGCGGTGGGGGATCTGGACGCACGCAGACGGGCGCAGGCCTGGTTACGCGGGTGGATCGCGCTTTATGGCAATGGGCGTGGCATGGGGTGGACGCCAGAATTGACCGGACGGCGGATTATCCGGTGGATCAACCACGCGATTTTCCTGTTGCGCGCCCAAGACAAGGAAATTTCAGACGCATTTTACCGGTCATTGGCGCAGCAGACGATTTTTCTGGGGCATCGCTGGCACAAGGCGACACCGGGATTGCCCCGCTTCGAGGCACTGACCGGATTGATCTACGCCGGTTTGTCGCTTGAGGGGATGGAGCGGCATGTGGCACCGGCGGTGGCGGCACTGGAAAAAGAATGTCGCGGGCAGGTCGATGCGCAGGGCGGTATTCCGACGCGCAATCCCGAGGAATTGTTAGAAGTATTTACCCTGCTGACATGGGCGGCGGCGGCGCTTGGCGAGGCCGGAATGGCGGCAGGGGACCAACATCTTGCGGCGATTGAACGGATCGCGCCGACATTGCGCACGTTGCGCCATTCCGATGGTGGATTGGCGCGATTTCATGGCGGCGGGCGCGGACTTGAGGGGCGATTGGATCATGCGTTGGCGGCGTCCGGCGTCAAACGGCGGCAACCGGACGGGTTGTCGATGGGGTATGCGCGGCTTTCGGCGGGGCGCACATCGGTGATTGTCGATGCCAGCGCCCCCCCGAGGGGACGGGCGTCATTTAATGCCCACGCCTCGACATTGGCGTTTGAGTTGACATCGGGACGGCGTCCTTTGGTGGTGAATTGCGGATCGGGCATCAGTTTTGGCGAGGAATGGCAGCGCGCGGGGCGGGCCACCCCGTCACATTCGACGCTGTCCCTAGAGGGATATTCAAGCGCCCGTTTGGGCAGCAACGGAGTGCGCGCGCAAATGTTGGTGGACGCCCCCAAAGAGGTGCCCATCGAGATGAGCCAGGCACCCGATGGTATCCGGTTTCAAGGCGGGCATGACGGGTATGTGCGCACCCACGGATTGACCCATGCGCGCACGCTTGAGCTTACGTTTGACGGGCGTGGCATTGCGGGCGAAGATATTCTTGTGGCGCTGGATGATGTCGGCAAGCGGCGATTTGACGAAGCGATGGAGGCGTCACGCCTGCAAGGGGTCCCGTTTCAATTGCGGTTTCATCTCCATCCCGAGGTGGATGCGGCGGTGGATATGGGGGGGGCGGCGATTTCACTGGTGCTCAAGAGTGGTGAACTCTGGGTGTTTCGCACGGATTCGGATACTTTGGTGTCGCTGGAAAACAGTGTGTATCTGGAAAAGGGGCGGCTTAAGCCACGGGCCGCGCAACAGATTGTTTTGGTGGGGCGCGCGGTGGAATATGCAACGCGTATGCGGTGGTCGATTTCCAAAACCCAGGAAACCGCAATCGGGATACGGGACCTTAAACCGGACCGGCCTATAGAAGTGGACGATTGATAGGGGGCAAATACTCGCAAAATGCAACGGAAACACTATATATTGTTGACCTGCGGCAAATCGGCGGTTCACGAGGACGGTATGATGGCTTATGGGGGCGGCAATAGGGCGCGCGAGGCCGCGTTTTCGAATGAAACCTGTCAAATGACACGACTTTACAGAGGCTTTCCATGACCGATCTTAATCCAATTCGCCGCGCCCTGATTTCTGTTTCCGACAAGAGTGGATTGATAGATCTCGGGCGCGCATTGGCCGAGCGCGGGGTTGAATTATTGTCAACGGGGGGCAGTGCTGCTGCGCTTCGCGAGGCCGGTCTTGTGGTGACGGATGTGGCCGATGTGACCGGCTTTCCCGAGATGATGGACGGGCGGGTTAAAACGCTGCATCCGATGGTGCATGGCGGACTTTTGGCGCTACGCGATAATCCGGATCATGTGGCGGCGATGAAAGAGCACGGGATTGGCGGGATTGATTTGCTGGTGGTCAATCTCTACCCGTTTGAGGAAACCGTGGCCAAGGGCGCGGATTTTGACACATGTATCGAGAATATTGATATTGGCGGTCCGGCGATGATCCGCGCGGCGGCCAAGAACCATGCGTTTGTGACCACAATTGTCGATGTGCAGGATTATGACACGCTGCTTGGCGATATGGACAAGCACAACGGCGCGACCTGTGCCAAATTCCGCAAACGCCGATCGCAAATCGCCTATGCGCGCACTGCGGCCTATGATGCGGCAGTGTCGACATGGATGGCCGAGGCGATTGAAGTGCCTGCACCACGGCGGCGTGCGGTGGCGGGCACCTTGGCGCAGACCTTGCGATATGGCGAAAACCCGCACCAGAAAGCGGCGTTTTATACCGATGGATCATCGCGCCCCGGCGTGGCGACGGCCAAGCAGCATCAAGGTAAGGAATTGTCGTATAACAACATCAACGACACCGATGCCGCGTTTGAATTGGTGAGTGAATTCGCACCTGCCGATGGGCCGGCGGTGGCGATTATCAAACACGCGAACCCCTGTGGCGTGGCCCGTGGCAAGACATTGATCGAGGCCTACCGGGCCGCATTTGATTGTGACCGCACGTCGGCATTTGGCGGGATTATCGCGCTTAATCAACCGCTTGATGCAGAAACAGCAGCAGAAATTGCCGGTATTTTTACCGAAGTGGTGATTGCACCAAGTGCAGATGCCGGCGCTATGGATATTTTTACGAAAAAGAAGAACTTGCGGTTGTTGACCACCGGGGCCATGGCCGATCCGCGGACGGCGGCGTTGACGGTGCGTCAGGTGTCTGGCGGGTTGCTGGTGCAGGATAAAGACAACGGGCATGTGGGTTTGGCGGACCTGCGGGTGGTGACCAAACGCGTGCCAAGCGAGCGAGAAATGGCCGATCTGTTGTTTGCCTGGACCGTGGCCAAACACGTCAAATCAAACGCGATTGTCTATGTCAAAGATGGTGCGACGGTGGGTGTCGGGGCGGGGCAGATGAGCCGCGTTGACAGCTGTCGGATTGCGGCGCGCAAATCCATTGATATGGCCGAGGCGCTGGGACTTGATACGCCGCTTGCGCAGGGGGCCGTGGTGGCGTCGGATGCGTTTTTCCCGTTTGCCGATGGTCTGCTTGCGGCCGCCGAGGCCGGGGCGACGGCGGTGATCCAGCCGGGCGGATCAATGCGCGACGACGAAGTAATTGCGGCGGCGGATGAGGCGGGGCTGGCGATGGTTCTCACTGGTATGCGCCACTTCAGGCATTAAAGCGTTTCGAGATACCATTGGATTACAATGGTGTTTCGAAGCACCCATAACAAATTGGCATTATGCAGAGCTTCTACAAAATGCCTATTCAACAATAAGTAGAAGCTCTTTAGGGAAAAACGATGCGAATTGTTATTTGGGTAGGTTTCTGGACGTTTCTGGCCGATCAGGTCAGCAAATACATTGTGGTGCATTGGATGGGGCTTATTAATAGCTATTCTATTGAAATGTATCCGCCCTATCTTAATTTCCGCATGGCGTGGAATTCGGGGATCAATTTCGGGTTGTTTTCATCCGAATCCGAGTTGACCAAATGGGTGCTCATTGTGGTGGCGCTGGTGATTTCGGCGGTGGTGTTGTGGTGGATGCATCACGAACCGGCCGGGCGTATTGGGCGTATATCCGCCGGTCTTTTGGTTGGCGGGGCGTTGGCCAATGTTGTTGACAGGGTGCTTTATGGGGCGGTGGCCGATTTTATCAACATGTCTTGTTGCGGTTTGAACAATCCATACGCATTCAATATCGCGGATATTTCTGTATTTGCCGGCGCGATCGGGTTGGTTCTTTTTACCGGCGGTGAAAAGGCCGCGTGACCTTGGCGGCGCAATGGGATACAGATTTAAAAAAGCAGAGCGGAGGCGAGAAAATGCAGGGTAACCGGATGCTTCGGGCAACGATATTGATGGCCGTTATGACGCTTGCCGCCTGTGGCGGTTATGAGCGCGATATAACGCTGCGTAGTTTTAAATCAAATTCGGGGGGACCGGATGAATTCACCATTATTCCCGGGAAAACCCTCGAGGCACCGGATGATTTTGCAAGCTTGCCCGTTCCGACACCTGGTGGCACAAATCTGACGGATCAAACCCCCAATGCCGATGCAATTGTTGCGCTTGGCGGGCGGGCCTCTGCGCTTGAGCTGCGCGGGGTTCCTGCATCGGACGGGGCGATTGTGAACCACGCGAGCCGCTATGGCGTTCCGGCGGATATCCGCACATCGTTGGCCACCGAAGATGAAGAATTTCGCCGTCGCAAATCGCGGTTTACCAAGTTTCGTATTGCCCGTGTTGATCGTTATAATCAGGTCTACAAACGTCAGTCTCTTGATCCGTTTCGCGAGACCAGACGGTTCCGGCGCATGGGCGTGCGCACGCCGACGTCACCCCCTAGTAACTAATTCGATTTAGCGTCACGGGGCACGGACCAAAGGGAAGATCGGTTTTGGGGTCTTGGCCTTAAGGGGGCTGATTTTAATTGTACTCACAATTTCGTAACCGCGCTTGAAGCTGCGCCAAATGCGCATATCTTGGTCGGTGAAACGCGAAGGTTATTTTATGACGCTTATTGCTGCTTTTCCGAGAATTGCGCGGAAGTTTGCCATTTTGACATTGGGAATCGGATTCGGAATTGGGGGCGCGACGGCGCAGACCAACGAGCAAGTAACCGCATTTTCGCTTGATAACGGGATGCAGGTTGTTGTGGTCGAAGATCACCGCGCGCCGGTTGTGGTGCATATGGTGTGGTATCGCGCCGGATCGGCGGACGAACAGCCGGGCACATCGGGGGTGGCGCATCTTCTGGAACATCTGTTGTTCAAGGCCACAGATACATTGGAAAGCGGCGAATTATCGGCCACGGTTGCGGCCAATGGCGGGCGCGACAATGCGTTTACCAGCTTTGATTATACGGGCTATTATCAAAGGGTTGCCGCGGATCGGTTGGAATTGATGATGCGGATGGAATCCGATCGCATGGTGAATATTCGCCTGACCGAGGATGACATTCTGACCGAACGCGATGTTGTTATCGAGGAGCGCAACAGCCGCACCGAGAACAATCCGTCGTCATTGTTTCGCGAACAAATGCGGGCGGCGCAGTTTTTGAACCACCGCTACGGGGTGCCGGTTATTGGCTGGCGGCATGAAATGGAAAGCCTCGAGCTTGGCGATGCAATGGCGTATTATGACCGCTTTTATGCGCCCAATAACGCGACATTGGTGGTGGCGGGGGATGTTGACCCCGAAAATGTGCGCGCCTTGGCCGAGAAATATTATGGGGCGATCCCTGCCAATCCCGACCTTGGGGTGCGTGCGCGCCCTTATGAGCCACGGCAAATGACCGAACGGCGCATGATTATGCGCGACGCGCGGGTGGCGCAACCCTATGTGAGCCGGTCGTATCTGGCCCCTGAACGCAACCCGGGCGATCAGAAAGCGGCGGCGGCATTGGTGATGTTATCCGAGGTTCTGGGCGGGTCCACGACATCGGTGATGGCCGAGAAATTGCAATTTGATGAACAGATAGCGGTGTATACTGGGGCGTTTTACAGCGGTCTGTCGCTTGACCCGTCAACGTTCGGGTTGTTCATCGTGCCGTCGGCCGGGGTATCGTTGCAAGAGGCAGAGGATGCGATGGATGCGGTGGTTGCCGAATTCATTGAAACCGGCGTCGATGCCGACCAGTTGAAGCGGATCAAGATGCAACTGCGGGCGTCGCAAATCTATGCGCGTGATGATGTGAACGCGATTGGCAACCGTTACGGGCAGGCGTTGTCGCAGGGCCTAACGGTGGAAGATGTGCAGGCATGGCCGGATGTTTTGCAGGCGGTTACCGAAGAAGACATTATTCAGGCGGCGCGCGATGTTTTTGTGTTGAAGCACTCGGTCACGGGTTGGTTGATGGCAGACGGGGAGGCCGGATAATGGCGATTTTTGGGAAGCGGTTTGGTTTTGGTCTGGTTTTGGCTGTTGCGGCCTTGACGACATTGACGGCGCTACCGGCGCGGGCCGAACTTGATATTCAGGAAATAACCACGCCGGGGGGAATTGATCTGTGGTTGGTCGAAAATCATTCAATCCCGTTTGTGGCGCTCGAATTGCGGTTCAAGGGCGGTGCATCGCTTGATTCTGCCGAGAAAAACGGCGCGAGCTACCTGATGATGGGGTTGCTTGAAGAAGGCGCGGGCGCGTTGGATTCGCGCGGATTTGCCCGGGCGGTCGAGAGCATTGCGGCGTCGTTTTCCTATAAAATTTACGATGATAGCACGGCGATTTCGGCGCAATTTTTGACCGAAAACCGGGATGCGGCGGTGGCGTTGCTGCGTGACAGCATTATCAATCCGAGGTTTGATCCTGCGGCCATTGAACGGGTGCGCGCGCAGGTGATTTCATCCCTGCAATCGGATGAAAAAGACCCTGATGAAATTGCCGGACGCACATTGGATCAGTTGATTTATGGCGATCACCCCTATGGGCGGCAAAAGGAAGGCACGTTGGAAACCGTGCGCGCATTGACCCGTGATGATTTGGTGGCGGCGCATCAAGGTGCGTTGACCCGCGATCGTATGTCTGTGGCGGCGGTGGGCGATATCACAGCCGAGGAATTATCGGCGTTGGTGGATGGGTTATTGGGGGATTTACCGGCAACGGGTCCCGCGCTTGCCGGGCCGGTTGAACCGGTGTTGACCGAAGGCATTACCATTGTCGATTTTGAAACGCCGCAATCGGTGGCATTGTTCGCACAGCCGGGAATTGATCGTGATGATCCGGATTTTTTTGCGGCCTATGTGTTGAATGTCACCCTTGGTGGCGGCGGTTTCGAGAGCCGGTTGATGACCGAAGTGCGTGAAAAACGCGGGCTGACCTATGGGGTTTATTCCTATCTGGTGGATAAGGATCAGGCCGATTTATGGATGGGCAGCGTGGCATCGGCCAACGACCGGATTGCCCAGGCGATTGATGTGATCCGTGATGAATGGGTGAAAATGCGCGATATTGGCGTGACGGCGCAGGAATTGCAGGATGCCAAGACATACCTAACGGGCGCCTATCCGTTGCGGTTTGATGGCAACGGCCCGATTGCCAATATCATGGTGGGTATGCAGATGCAGGGATTGGGCGTGGATTATATCGACACCCGTAATGACCGTGTCAATGCGGTGACACAGGACGATGTGAACCGCGTTGCCAAACGGTTGTTGGACCCGTCGCAAATGCGGTTTGTGGTGGTCGGACAGCCCGAGGGATTGGCGCAGTAGGCGCTATTCCCCGTAAGGCACCCAGATATTTTTAACCCCGGTGGCCGCCTCAAGGAATTGGCGGCCTTCGCCAGCGTCACCAAACCAATCACGGCTGCGCGCATTGTTAACCCATGTGCGTTTGAGATTGCTGGCGCTTTCATGTTCAACGACTTCGGAAACATCGCTGGACGAAAAGCTCCAGACTGCGTCGATATCCATATGGCTGGCCAAGGTCGGGGCGAGGTCGGCGTGGGGGCCGGTGAGGATATTAACCACACCTGCGGGGACGTCCGAGGTGTCGAGCACCTGATAGAAATCGGTGGCCGACAGGGGGTATGGATCGGAGGCCACCAGAACCACGCGATTGCCCATGGCGATGGCGGGGGCCATTGCGGAAATCAGGCCCAACAACGGGGCCTCGTCGCTGCATAATGCGCCAATCACGCCGACGGGTTCGTTCATTGCCAAAGCGACGCCACGAATGGGCACGCTATGCACTGCACCATCGAATTTATCGGCCCAAGCGGCATAGGTGAACAGGCGTTCAATGGCGGCGTCGACCTCTTTGTGGCCAGAGCGGCCGCCCATCATGGTGTTGAGGCGTTTGGCAAACTCATCGGCACGCGCCGAGAGGTTTTCACCGATGTAGTAAAGGATTTGGGCGCGCAGGTGCGCGGTGGTTTTGGCCCATGATCCGGCACCACGCGCGGCTTCAACCGCGTTGCGGATGTCTTTGCGGCTCGCGATCGGGGTGTGGGCGATCAGGGCGCCGTTTTTGGTAAAAACCGCGCGGGAATAGCCACTATCTGGGCGCGCTTGTTTGCCACCGATATAGAGTTTCGCAGTGCGGTCCAACCCGTCAACGGGGCCTTTGCCGGTTGTGACCGGGGTGTGCGGGGACAGGGATTTGGTTTTTGCGGTTGGTTTGCAATAGGCGCGCAGACCTTCCCAGCCGCCTTCGCGCCCAAAGCCGCTTTCGCGCACGCCGCCAAATCCGGCGGCGGCGTCAAACAGATTTGTGGCGTTGATCCAGACGATACCGGCAACCAGTTTGGGGGCCATATCGAGGGCAAGATTGATGTTTTCCGTCCACACCGTCGCGGCGAGGCCATAGCGGGTGTTGTTGGCCAAGGCGACGGCTTCAGACGGGGTGCGGAAGGTCATCGAGACCAGCACAGGGCCGAAGATTTCCTCTTGCATCAATGGCGATGCGGTGGACAGGCCGGTGATCAATGTGGGCGGGTAAAAACAGCCCTCGGCAGGCAGCTGGGCGCGGGTTTGGTAGGTCTCGCCGTCGCTGTTTCCGGCGACCATATCGGAGATGGTTTTGAGTTGGGCAGCGTCGACAATCGCGCCGACATCAATACATTTGTCGAGGGGATTTCCGATGCGCAAACCGTCCATGCGGGCGCGCAATTTGGCATAGAATGAGTCGGCAATGCCTTCCTGCACGAGAAGGCGGGAACCGGCGCAGCAGACCTGCCCCTGGTTGAACCAGATGGCATCAACGAGGCCCTCGACTGCGCTATCTATATCGGCGTCGTCAAACACGATATAGGGGGATTTGCCGCCAAGCTCCAATGTAAGAGATTTGCCCGATCCGGCGGTGGCGCGGCGGATTATGCGGCCAACAGCGGTTGATCCAGTAAAGGCGATCTTGTTGACATCATTGTGATTTACGATCATTTCGCCAACCGCGCCGTCGCCGGTGACGATATTGATCACGCCCTTTGGCAGGCCCGCCTGTCGGCAAATATCGGCGAACAGGAGCGCGGTTAAAGACGTGTATTCGGCGGGTTTGAGAACCACGGTATTGCCCATGGCGATGGCCGGTGCGATCTTCCACGCGAGCATCAACAGCGGGAAATTCCACGGCACGATTTGGCCGCAAACGCCCAATGGCTCGGCGTCGGGCATTTCTGAGTCCATCAATTGCGCCATACCGGCGTGATAGTAGAAATGGCGCTGCACCAGCGGCACATCGATATCGCGCGATTCACGGATCGGTTTGCCGTTATCAAGGGTTTCAAGCACCGAAAACAGCCGTGCGTGTTTTTGCAGCAGGCGGGCGATGGCATATAGGTAACGCGCGCGGCCTTTGCCCCCCAAAGCGGCCCATTTTCCTTGGGCGGCACGGGCGGCGGAAACGGCAGCATCGACATCATCGGCGGTGGCTTGGGTCAGAGTGGCCAAGGTTTCACCAGTGGCGGGATTGGTCGACAGAAACCCGTCGCCTGCGTCGGTAAATTGGCCATTAATGAAGTGGCCAAAGCGGTCGCCCTGATCGACGAGCCATGCAAATGCTTCGGCGGCATTTTCGGGGGCGGGGCCATAATCCATGGAATCAAAAATCTCTTTTACAGTCATGTTCTTATCTCTCTCGGCTTAACCCATTGGATGGCGGTAGGAGGCGGAGTAATTGCCGGTGACGTAATGTTCGAGTTGGCGTTCGATATCGCCCAGAAGCGAGGAGGCGCCAAAGCGGAACAGGTCGGGGCGCAACCAGCGATTGCCAAGTTCGTCTTTGATCAGGGCAAGGTAGGTAAGCGCGTCTTTGGCCTTGGAAATACCGCCTGCGGGTTTGTAGCCGACGCGAAATCCGGTGCGTTCGTAATAGTCGCGAATGGCGCGGATCATGACGAGGGAAACCGGCAGGGTGGCGTTAACGGATTCTTTGCCGGTTGAGGTTTTGATGAAATCGGCACCGGCCATCATGCAGACCACGGACGCGCGCGCGACATTGCGTAATGATCCGAGTTCGCCGGTGGCAAGGATCGCCTTGACGTGGGCATCGCCACAAGCAGCGCGCATTTCAGCCATTTCATCATAAAGCGCCTGCCAATTGCCGGTAAGAACATGGCGGCGTGATATGACGATGTCGATTTCTTTGGCACCGGCCGCGACGCTCTCGCCGATTTCGGCAATGCGCAGATGGTAGGGCGAAAGACCGGCAGGAAAGCCGGTGGACACAGCGGCAACCGGAATACCCGACCCTTGCAGGGCGGCAACGGCGGGGGGGATCATGTCGTGATAGACACAAAGCGCGCCGGTGGTAATGCTGTCAACACCAAGCGCGGCGAGGATTTCGGGGCGCACCGGTTGGCGGGCCTTGGCGGCGAGACGTTGCACGCGCGCATCGGTATCGTCACCGGCAAGGGTGGTCAGATCAATGCAGGTGATGGCGCGCAGCAGCCAAGCGGCCTGATATTCCTTTTTTACCGAACGCCGACCGGGCAGGGTTTTGGCGCGCCGTTCAATGGCGGATGTATTGGCCTGCATACGACGCACCCAATCCAGATCAAGCGGCATACCGGGATTACGCGGCTCTTGGGCAAGGGCCTGCGGGAGCTGCGCGGCGGATTTCAGGGCGGTGTTCTGGGTGTCGGTCTGCATATAACCCTCGGGCGGTTTATGTGGGTGGTGGCTGCGAAATTCAAACTCGCACAAAGCGGGCAGGTTTGGCAAGGACCAGGTTTTACTGAATGGTCAAAGAATCCGTAATAAACTGCACAAAAACTGCGAAATTGCTGCGCATAGGGTGCAAATGCAAGGGCTATCCATTGGGCGGAAATAGCAACAAAAACAATTCCTAAAGGGGCAAGAGTATGAAGGCATTTTTGGTGAGGGGCGTTCCGGCGTCGGTGCAAACAGATGGCTGATGGATCAACAAAACGAACGGCGGGGACGTCGCGCGAAATCGGCAAGGCGCGGATGCGGGTCGGTTGCAAATTTGGGCATTGATCGGGTTGATTGCATTGGCCGACCAGATGATCTGGCAAGTGGAACCGGGTCTGTCTCTTGCGGTTTTTGGAATCGCGGTTTTGGCCGTAGGGTATGTTTTGGCAGGGCACCAAGGCGCGGGTGGTATCGGGGTGGCGGCGGTTTTGTTCCTGCCGTTGGTTGAGCAGATGCAGGCGCTTTCGGTTATGTTCTGGTTGGCGGGAATGGCGCTTGGGGCGGGGTGGATTGCGCTTGCCAGATGGCCCGGATTGGGGCGGTTGATGACGGCGGGTGCGCGACTTGTTCTTTCTGCGCCTCGGCAGGTTTTGGGTGACGCAAGGGAATTGGTGCAGCCGTGGTTTTTCGGGGTTGATCTACGCGCGATTTTGCTTGGCTGGGCGTTGCCTCTTGGGGTGGGCGCGGTTTTTGTGATGCTGCTTCTGGACGCAAATCCGATGATTGAAAACGGGCTTAATGCGGTGTTGAAACTGCAATGGCTGTCTTTGGTGATGGTCGATCGCATGGTTTTCTGGGTGGCAATCGGGGCGCTGATTTGGCCGTTTCTTGCCTTGCGGAAAATGCGCGAGCGGTTGAAATTACAGTTCTTTTCCGAACGCAGGCCCGAAGCCGAAAACCGTTCTGTTGCGGGTCGGTCTGGGTTTGTAAGCGCAGGATCCGTGCGCCGGTCGCTGTTTTTGTTCAATGTGGTTTTTGCCCTTCAGACCGGCATGGACGCGGCCTATCTCTGGGGCGGGGCGCGGTTACCGGACGGGATGGGATACGCCGAATACGCCCATCGCGGGGCCTATCCATTGTTGGTGATGGCATTGATGGCGGGGGGATTTGCGGTGTTGAGCCGGCCATTTGTGGCGCAAAACCGGATGCTCAAGGCGGTGCTGTTGGTTTGGATTGCGCAGACGGTTTTGCTGGTGGCGTCGTCGCTTTACCGGCTTGATCTCTATATCGAGGTATTCGGTTTGACGCGGCTGCGGTTGGCGGCGCTGGTTTGGATGGGGGTGGTTGCTGCGGGGTTGGGTTTGGTAATTTGGCAGGTAGTGCGAGGATTTACAACGGCTTGGCTCTTGACACGGGTTGCGATTTTGGGCGTGGCGGTATTGTATTTTGTATGTTTCATCAGCTTTGACCGGACGATAGCGCGCTATAATCTAAGCCATGATGTGCCGCAGGATGTGTATTATTTGTGTTCTTTGGGGGCGGGTGCATTGCCGGAAATTCGCCAATACGAAGCGCAAAGCGGGCAGCGGTTTTGTCATAGTGATGAACCGGAGGCACCGGTTTTTGGGGATTGGCGGGAATGGGGGTTTCGTGATTGGCGGGTCCAGCGTAATCTGGCGGAAATCAGCAATACAGGCGCAAGATTATAATGGCAAATATCTTGATCATAGATGATGATCCGCAAATTCGCCAAGTGTTGCGGATTGCGTTGACGCAGGCCGGGCATGTGGTGCGCGAGGCCGGGGATGGGGCCGAGGGGTTGGCCAAAGCGCGAAAATCGGACGCGGATTTGATTGTGCTCGATATCGGTCTGCCGGAAATGGATGGTCTTGAGGTGTGCCGCCGGCTGCGGGTTGAACGCGACACGCCGGTATTGTTTTTGACGGCGCGAGATGACGAAATCGACCGTGTTCTCGGGTTTGAATTGGGCGGCGATGATTATGTCACCAAGCCGTTTTCCCCGCGCGAACTTGTGGCGCGCATCCGGGCGATTTTGAAGCGGGCCACGGTTGCCGCCCCTGTCGGTGGGCGGGGCGGTGACCGAATTTTTCGACGTGGTGTGGTTGAAATAGATATGGGGCGGCATCAGTGTCGCGTTGCGGGGGTGAATATCGCGTTGACCAACCGTGAAATGGCGATCCTCGGCCATTTGATGCGCCACCCCGATCATGTGGCGACCAAGGTGCAATTGAGCGAGGCGGTTTATGGCCCGAATCTGTATGTGTCCGAGCGCACGGTGGATAGCCATTTGCGTAATTTGCGGGTGAAACTTGATCATGCGGGATGCGCAGGGGCGATTGAAACGGTGCATGGTGTCGGAATCAGGATGGGTGCATGTCAGGAAAATTGACCGATAAATCGTTGCGCGGATCGGGGCATATGCGGATCGTTCGGAAATGGCGGCCGCCGCTTGCGCTGGTTCTTGGGTGCACGTTGATTGCGGTGTTGTCGCTTCCGGCGTTTGGTCTGGTGATTTTGCTCACCTGGGGGCCAGAGATCGGGTTTAGCGACGCGGTATGGCTCGTCGGGGGCGGGATTGTCGGGATTACCGGATTGATCGGATTTGTGCTGTGGCGGATATTGCTCCGTCCAATTCAGGCGATGGCGGCGCGGGCGGCAGATATCAAAGCGGGGCGTGCCGGTGGGCTTGAGCCGTTGCAACATTATGGCACTGCGGAGTTGCGCGATTTGGGGCAGGCGATGCTTGATATGGGGGTGAGTCTGCAAAATCGTGCGGCCGGATTGCGGGCCTATTCCGATCATGTCACCCATGAAATGAAGTCACCTTTGACCGGCATTATTGGCGCGGCCGAGCTTCTTTCAGGCGATATTGCCGCGGCGGACCGTGCCGAATTGATCGCGTCGATTCAAGCAAGTGCGGCGCGGATGCAGGGCCATCTTGACGGGTTGCGCATACTTTCGGCGGCGCGTGAGCCGGTTGGTGAAGGTCGTGTTCTGTTGTCGGATGCGGTTGCGTTGTTGCGTCCCGATATTACGCTGGTTGTGGAAAGTGACGGGCAGGTGCCGCTGTCGTCGGGTGTTATGGTCGCCATATTGGAGCAGCTAGTGCAAAATGCGGTGCAGCATGAAGCCAGCGAAATCCGCCTGAATTGGCGCAAGGATGCCTTGCGTATTGCCGACAATGGCAGCGGTATTGCATCGGGAAATATGGCGCGTATATTTGATCCGTTTTTCACCACAAACCGCGCAAATGGTGGAACCGGACTGGGGCTTAGTATTGTGCGAAATTTACTTGAAGCCGCCGGTGGGGAGATAAATCTTGCCGCTGTATCACGGTCCACGCAAGGCGGGGCGATGTTTGAAATCCGGTTTTAATCGCGGTGGAACACCCAATTTATCGGGGTTGCACGGGGAGCGGTGCTGGAAATCTGCCAGAATGAGCGCCTAGCCCGAATTATTCATCAGCCTCCGGGTATTTCCTTCCGGCGCACTGGATCGGCCGGGTTGACGGCGGCGTTTTGAACTGAGTTTAGAGTGTGCGTTGAAGGTTGATATCTGGGGGTGTTCGGGCGGCTGATGCCGCG
>JAUZRV010000017.1 GCA_030950105.1 Rhodobacterales bacterium
TGAGGGCGGAGTCTGCCTGAAATCAGGGGAGCGGGGTAAAACAGTCGCGAAAGCGGCCGCAAAACGGCTGGTGCCGTGAACCCGAGCGGCAATCGACAACTTCCGCATGCCGAAAGCCATGTTGTTCAGAGTTTCCTTAGAGCGCGCGGTTTGGCTAAACGAAATATTGATATCATTTGCGACACCTTCGGATGTGGTCGTTTTGGCCATTTCTGCAATAATCGGTCCCCAACTGTTGCTGGCGAGGTCGTATTCATCACCGCATTTTTCGGCCCGATCCTCGGGGAGATTAACAGCGGTTGCAAAATCCGCACGATTTTCGGGATCGGCCCCGTAATAGAGGCAGGCAAGATTGTAATACCGCTGTAAATCATGGCCGTGTTCATCGGAATAATCCCACGTGCGCCCGTCTTGTATCCATTCGGAGGCGTCAATTTTTGCCGATTTAAGCGCCCCCAAAACAATGACTTTGGCGGTGTCGGGATCAAACAGATGTTCAATCATCAATGCACTAAACACGTCTGCTGCATCTTCTTCCTGCGCGAGCACCGGCAGCGCCATCGTGTCTATCATCGCATGGGCCAGTTCGTGGTAAAATGTGGCGATCAAATTGGCGCGCACAAATTCAAACTGCGCCGGATCAATCTCGAGATCGGCGGGGCGTGATTGTTTATTTGGGGAAAATTTGTCTTCTTGCACCGGTTCGGATTGCGCTGTGACGGGATTTTTTTCACCTGCTACGGCGGCGTTTGCCATGAAAAACACAAGTAGGCCAGCGGTCAGATTTGAAATTGTTTTCATGTGCGGATTACGTCGGCATCAACGCCCAATAGTCAAGGTCAAGCAGAACATCGGACAGGTATTTCCCATCCCCCCCGCGCAAGGGAAACGCATCCTGCCGCGTGTCCGGGGCAACGCAATCCTTGGTGGCCACAAGGCGCAACCGGATCGCGCCAACACCGGGCGCGTCGGTTTGCGCGGTTTCCAGAACCTCGGACCACGCGCGGATTGTATCGCCGCGAAAACAAGGGTTGGTATGGGCACCGCTGTTCAATCCGACAATCATTTGCGCATTGGCCAATCCGTTGAACGACAGCGCGCGCGCCATGGAAATCACATGTCCGCCATAAATTAGCCGCTGCCCGTCGGTGTTATTCGTGGCGCGATTGGAGGCGTCAAAATGCACTTTGGCGGTGTTCTGCCACAGGCGCGTCGCCATCATATGTTCGGCTTCTTCAATGGTGACACCATCGACATGGTCTACTTTTTCGCCGACCTGATAATCGCCCAATCGGTGCGTCTCACCGGCAAGGGCGAAATCATAGTCGGTGAAATCAAGTTCCGCCGGAATGGCCAATTGATCCACCGTTAGGGATTTGGCGAGCATCGGCAAGACGGTTACCGGGGCAGGGGCATCAAGATCGTTTTTACGCACCATGACCCAACGCACATATTCCAACACCACCTCGTCGCGTTGATTGATCCCGCGGGTGCGCACCCAGACAACGCCGGTTTTGCCGTTTGAATTTTGCTTGACCCCGATCACTTCGGATTCTGATCGCAACGTATCGCCCGCATAGACCGGCAATAGCCAACGCCCCTCGCCATAGCCGAGATTGGCCACCGCATTAAGCGACACATCCGGCACGGTTTTGCCAAACACCAGATGAAAGGCCGCAAAATCATCCAGAGGCGACGCAGGCAACCCACAAGCACGGGCAAATTCATCACTGGAATGGAGCGCGTGACGCGCCGGATACAGCATATGATAAAGCGCGCGTTCGCCACCCGAAACCGTGCGTGGCACCGCGTGATGCAGGATATCCCCGACGCTATAATCTTCGAAAAAACGGCCGTTATTGGTTTTGGACATGGGATTTCGCCTTACTTTTATTGCGCCATATTTACTGCGCCATATTTACTGTGCCATATTTACTGTGCCTTATTTACTGTGCGCCGAGCTTGGTTTCCGGCGTATAGGTGCCATCGACCTCTTTGGTGACTGCCTGCCCACAGCGCATAATTTCGCTATTTGCATCATAGGCATAGGTGGGATCACCGTAGAGTTCCCAGCCCTTGCTAAGGGCCTCGCTGACTTTATGACAAAAGGCCGATGTGTCGTCTTCTGTAAGCAATCGGTAAAGGCGCATTAGTAACTCCCTTGAAACGGATTATAGCCAAGCCATAGGTGAATAAGAACAGCAACCAGATAGATCACCAGCGTGATAACAACGTTTTTGATGTCTCCCTTAAGGCTTCCGGCCGCGGGTTTTTGCCATGGGCCTTCGGCACGGTTGATCAACACCATTTGCGCCAACGCCCAGAAGACCATGCCGCCAAACAGAATGATCGACGCCAGATCGCCATTGACCAGAAGATGCGCGCCGCCCCAGACAACCGCGCCCCAGAGCATCGGATGACGGATTTTATCCACCAGTGATCCCTTGCCGGCCCCTGCACCAAGCAAGAATATCGCGACCAGCATCAACAGATTGTTGAGATGCCCCATCCCCGCCATCGGCGCATAGACCGGAATAACATCGGCGGCGCGATAGCCAAGCACCATAAGAACAATCGACACCAGCAACAAAAGCGCAATCGGCCCCTTGCCCTTGTCGCCGACCCGCGCGCGCGCCTCGGGCATCAGACGTTTAAAGAAATGGGGCAGGATCCACAGGATCACGCCGAGAATAAGTAGGTTCATGATTTACTCCGCTTTTAAGTCAGCAATCGCATTTGCTTTGGCGATCATCCTGCTTGCGGTCTCGATATGCAAGTTCTCTACGATTTTTCCATCGACCACGGCCACGCCCTTGCCGTCGGCCTTGGCGGCCTCAAACGCGGCAATCTGGCGTTTGGCGAGGTCGATTTCATCATCCGAGGGGGCAAATTCGGCATTGGTCACGTCAATTTGCGCCGGATGGATCAAGGTCTTGCCATCAAATCCGAGATCACGCCCCTGTTGGCATTCCGCGCGCAGACCTGCGTCATCCTTGAACTGGTTATACACTCCGTCAATCGCCACAATACCCTGTGCACGTGCCGCCAAAAGCAACGTTTGCAAGGCATTTTGTAGCGGCAACCGGTCGGCGCGGTAACGGCAGTTAAGCTCCTTGGCGAGATCATTGGTCCCGGCCACAAATCCGGAAATTTGCGGATGCGCGGCGATTTCAAGCGCGTTCAACACCCCAAGCGGCGTTTCGATCATCGCCCAAATAGGCGTATCCCCCAAAATATCGGCCAACGCCTGCACGTCTGCTGCGCTGTTCACTTTGGGCAGCAAAAATGCATCGGCTCCGGCATCCTTGAGTGCGCTCACATCTCCCGCGCCCCATTCACTGTCCAGCCCGTTGATTCGGATTATGCGCGTGCGATTGCCATACCCACCAACCGCCAGCGCAGATCCGAGAATGTCGCGGGCCTCGATCTTGGCCTCGGGCGTGACAGCGTCTTCGAGGTCAAAAATGATCGCATCAACCGGTAATGTGCGCGTTTTATCCAAAGCACGGGTTTTTGAACCGGGTATATAGAGAACGGACCGAAACGGGCGGTTGGCAAGATCCATCAGAGGTGCTCCTGTAATAATGTTGCGCAGAAATACCACCAATCAGTAGAAAACTTCAAGGTAAATCGCGCTGCAATGCAGAAAATTTTCGAATTCGGCCGCGGTTTCATCGAAAAATGCCGGTTTTATTGGGGAATCTATTTCGAATCTTTCCTATCGGGCGCTGCATTAACCTCGCCTTCAGGGCTGGTGGGCATCTTCATCCCATGCGTCGGACATGACGGGAGGGCCGTTTCGGCAGGGCCGCCGAAGGTAACGGAAAAACGAGATGTCTGAACTCGACTGAACAAAGAGGCGACAGCGTCACCGGGGAACCCCGGACAGGCCACGCGGTGTTGACCCTTTTCTTGGAAAGGTGAATGCGATGAAACTGAATATGAAAACGGGCGTTATGGCGCTTGGGCTGGCTGTGGGTGCGGTTGCATTGACCATAGACACAGCGCAGGCACAGACACAGGCACAGGCCGCGCGTAATTGTGGTGAACGTGCCGCCGTTGTGCAGCGTTTGGCGGATGGGTATGGCGAAACCCGTCAATCCATCGGAATCGGTGCCAATAACGCCGTGGTAGAGGTGTTCGCCTCTGCGGAATCGGGCACATGGACGATCACGGTGACGGCACCGGGTGGTTTGACCTGCCTTGTGGCATCAGGACAGGCGTTTGAAGCTCTGGCCGAGGCGTTGCCGGCAAAAGGCAATGACGCCTGACCGTCGACTTCCAAACAAATGAACCGGCTTTCCCTTTGGGTGGGATTATTCGCAGGGGGAGCCGCTAGAAACAAGTTGGACGTCACTGGGGCCGTCACTATGGTGGGCGTTTCTATTGATGTAATCACAGGGCATCTTTGATAAGGCTGGAATATGCGCTGTTCGAAAAAAAACTTGGCGGCGTCCCATGATAATGCCGCACAGCGAGAGCGCTGCTAATTCCCCAAAATTTAAGAAGAATTTAACAAAATTTTAGGATTTTGGCGCAAAAGTCGGTTTGTAGCAGGTTTTGCTGCGTCGCGGCACCCTTGCGCATAGTCCCGCAAAGGACTAGGCCAAGCGCGAATTTAACCGACTGGAGAAAACCCATGGCCAGAGCAAAAATCGCCCTTATCGGCGCAGGACAGATTGGTGGCACGCTTGCCCACCTTGCTGCTCTCAAAGAAATTGGTGATATCGTAATGTTCGATATCGCGCCCGGAACACCCGAAGGCAAAGCGCTTGATATTTCCGAGGCTGGCCCATCCGAGGGTTTTGATGCCACTTTGTCCGGCACGCAGGATTACGCCGATATTGCCGGTGCCGATGTGTGTATCGTGACCGCTGGCGTGCCGCGCAAACCGGGGATGAGCCGCGATGATCTTCTCGGTATCAACCTTAAAGTGATGAAATCGGTTGGTGAAGGCATTGCCAAACACGCACCCGACGCCTTCGTGATCTGTATCACCAACCCGCTTGATGCGATGGTTTGGGCGCTGCGCGAATTTTCCGGCCTTCCCCATGAAAAAGTCTGCGGCATGGCGGGAATTCTTGATTCCGCACGCTTCCGTCACTTTCTCTCGCTCGAATTCAATGTGTCGATGCGCGATGTGACGGCCTTTGTTCTTGGCGGTCACGGCGATACGATGGTGCCGCTTACCCGTTATTCGACTGTTGGCGGCATCCCGTTGCCCGATATGGTTGCGATGGGTTGGACCACCCAAGACAAACTTGACGCGATTGTGCAGCGCACCCGTGATGGCGGTGCCGAAATCGTTGGTTTGCTGAAAACCGGCTCAGCGTTTTATGCACCTGCGACATCGGCGATTGAAATGGCCGAGGCCTATCTAAAAGACCAGAAACGCGTGTTGCCATGTGCGGCTTACGTTGATGGCGCCCTTGGTCTTGACGGCTTTTATGTTGGCGCACCGACCGTGATTGGTGCGGGCGGGATTGAACGGATTATTGACATCAAACTGTCCAAATCCGAACAGGCGATGTTTGATAAATCGGTTGATGCGGTCAAAGGCCTTGTTGCCGCATGTAAAGAGATTGACCCGTCGCTGGCCTAATACCGGCCACGCCAATTTCGGCATGACAAACACGACCAAAGGGCGCTCCATGGAATTGGAGCGCCCTTTGTTTTTTTCGATCAGAGCGCGCAAAACACATGCAATAAACGGAGTATTTTGACGGTTCGAATTTAAGGTTAACGAATCAATTTTCGATTTGTGATCACACTTTTCCGCCCCGTGATCACAAATGCCGAAAAAACCCTCACAAAGCCGCGACATTTCCGATTATCCTTTAATGATGCAGCAATCTTATGGCTATACCCGTGGTAATCGTAAAAACACGGGAAACGCTTTATGAATATTCATGAGTATCAAGCCAAAGCCTTGCTGCGCTCTTACGGGGCACCAGTTTCGGAAGGGCGCGCCGTCCTCAAGGCCGAAGACGCAAAATCCGCCGCTGGCGAACTTGATGGCCCGCTTTGGGTGGTCAAAGCACAAATTCACGCCGGTGGCCGCGGCAAAGGTAAATTCAAAGAAGCCGACGCTGGCGATGCCGGTGGTGTGCGCCTGACCAAATCGGTCGAGGAGGCTGCCTCGGAAGCCAAAAAAATGCTGGGCCGCACTTTGGTCACCCATCAGACCGGCCCTGCCGGCAAACAGGTCAACCGCATCTATATCGAAGACGGTGCCGGAATCGAGACCGAATTATACCTCGCGCTCCTCGTTGATCGTCAAACCAGCCGTGTGTCGTTCGTTTGTTCGACAGAAGGCGGCATGGATATCGAAACCGTCGCTGCCGACACCCCCGAAAAGATCCTGTCGTTTAGCGTAGATCCTGCGACGGGGTACCAAGGGTTCCACGGCCGTCGCATCGCCTTTTCGCTCGGTCTCAAGGGCGCTCAGGTCAAACAATGTGTTGCCTTGATGGGGCTGCTCTACAAGGCGTTCCTTGAAAAAGACATGGAGATGCTGGAAATCAATCCGCTGATCGTCACAGACAAGGGCGATCTCAAAGTGCTTGATGCCAAGATAAGCTTTGATAGCAACGCTATTTACCGTCACCCCGATGTTGCCGAATTGCGCGATGTGTCCGAGGAAGATCCAAAAGAACTCGAGGCCTCTAAATACGACCTCAACTATATCGCTCTGGATGGCGAAATTGGCTGTATGGTCAATGGGGCCGGTCTGGCGATGGCGACAATGGACATCATCAAACTCTATGGTGCGTCTCCGGCGAATTTCCTTGATGTTGGCGGTGGTGCCACCAAGGAAAAAGTCACCGAGGCCTTTAAAATCATTACCTCCGATCCACAGGTCAAAGGTATCTTGGTCAACATTTTCGGCGGTATCATGCGCTGTGATGTGATCGCCGAAGGCGTGGTCGCTGCGGTAAAAGAAGTCGGCCTGAAAGTGCCGCTTGTGGTGCGCCTTGAAGGCACCAAGGTCGAAGAAGGCAAGGCCATTATCAACGGCTCGGACGTCGATATTATTGCCGCAGATAACCTCAAGGATGGTGCCGAGAAAATCGTGGCGGCGGTAAAGGGCTAGACGCATGCAGGGACAGCGCGTCAAAATCGGGCAGGGCACCCAGAAACAATACCCGTTTGGGCGTTGTTTGCGGGCGCGCGATATATGGTTAATGGGGGGAAAACCCTTGTTTCCATTACCCTGCCGGAGAACGCACTGATATGACTTTACGAAATTGCCCCGTTTGTGACACCCAAGACGCAACACCGGTGCCGGAATATTCCCGTGACGAGTGGGATATTTCTGCCTGTGACAGTTGCGGCCATGTCTATCTGCGCAATCCACCCGGATATGGGGCGCTTGTTGAAGATTTCGCATGGGAAAAAACCTATGTGGATGAACATACGCGCCGTCTCGAAGAACGGCCTCTGACCTATCGTCTCGATCTTGCGACGCGGGCGCGTCATTCGTGGTTTCGCAAGCCTCTGCATGTGCGGCAGGCGGCTTGGTTCAAAGCGGGCAACCTGTTGAATGTCGGTTGCGGTGACACCACGGACTGGTTTCAAGGGTTCACGCCCTTTGGCATCGAAATATCCAAGGCGCTCGCCGAGGTTTCAGATGCCAACATGCGTGCGCTGGGCGGATTTTGTGTGCATGGTCCCGGGGCCACAGCGATCGGGGAATTTGATGAGAATTTCTTTGATGGCATTATTATGCGCTCCTATCTGGAACACGAAGAAGAACCGCTTACTGTCCTCAAAGGGGCGGCGCGTGCGCTTAAACCCGAGGGGGCGATCTATGTGCGCGTGCCCAATTATAACGCGCTCAACCGTCACATTTCCGGACCAAAATGGTGCGGTTTTCGCTATCCCGACCACGTAAATTACTTCACCGTTCCCGACCTCAAAAAAATAGCGGCCCAGGCGGGGTTAGTGGTTTCTCTATTGAACCCGATCCGCCTGCCATTTGACGACAACATTAACGCGCTTCTCAGGCGCGCGGCATAAACTGCCGAATAAACCAAGGAGCGCCAATATGGCCATTCTCGTAGACGAAAATACCCGCGTTATCTGTCAGGGCCTCACCGGGTCTCAGGGCACATTCCATTCCGAACAGGCGATTGCCTATGGTACCAAAATGGTTGGCGGCGTCACCCCGGGCAAGGGTGGGCAGGTCCATCTTGACCTTCCAGTGTTTAATTCAGTGCACGAAGCGCGCCATGTAACCCAAGCAAATGCAAGCGTTATTTATGTGCCGCCGCCTTTTGCTGCCGACAGTATTCTTGAGGCGATCGATGCCGAAATGGAACTGATCATTTGCATCACCGAAGGCATTCCAGTGCTTGACATGATGCGCGTGCAACGTGCCCTTGAAGGCACTAAATCGCGCCTGATCGGCCCAAACTGCCCCGGTGTTATCACGCCTGACGCCTGCAAAATCGGCATTATGCCCGGCCATATCCACCAACGCGGATCTTGCGGCGTGGTCTCGCGCTCGGGCACATTGACCTATGAAGCGGTGAAACAAACCACCGACAACGGCCTTGGCCAATCCACTGCTGTCGGCATCGGCGGCGACCCGATCAAAGGCACCGAACATATTGATGTCCTTGAAATGTTCCTCGCCGATGACGAAACCCAATCCATTATTATGATTGGTGAAATCGGTGGCACCGCCGAAGAAGAAGCGGCGCAATTCCTTGCCGACGAAAAGAAACGTGGCCGCTGGAAGCCCACCGCCGGGTTCATCGCCGGACGCACTGCCCCTCCGGGTCGGCGCATGGGCCACGCAGGTGCGATTGTTGCCGGTGGCAAAGGCGACGCGGAGAGCAAAATCGAAGCCATGCGCAGCGCCGGTATCGTTGTCGCCGATAGCCCCGCGGGCCTCGGCGAAGCGGTGATGGAGGCCATCGGGTAAATAAAACGATGCGGGTCAGAAAAGGCCCGCATCACATTCTAGACGGCCCCGCAAGAGCCTCAAAATTTTAAATAGCCCCAAGAGGGAATGCCATGACAGACCTTCCAACCAACGACCAATTCCACGCCACTTCGTTTCTACAGGGGCATAACACCGCGTATCTTGAACAACTTTACGCCCGTTACGCCAATGATCCAAACGCAGTTGACGAGGCATGGCAGGCGTTTTTCGCTGATCTCGGCGATGGCGATCTTGAGGTGAAAGCCGAGGCCGCAAGCCCGTCATGGGCGCGCACCGATTGGCCGCCAACTCCGCAGGATGATCTGACCTCTGCCCTCACCGGTGAATGGCCCGCACCGCCCCCCGAAGAAGCCAAAGGTGCCGCCCAAAAGATCAAGGCCAAGGCCGTGGAAAAAGGCGTTGAAGTCAGCGAAGAAGCCATCAAACGCGCGGTTCTCGACAGTATCCGCGCCCTGATGATCATCCGCGCCCACCGTATTCGTGGCCATTTGATCGCCGATCTCGATCCGCTTGGCATGCGCGATGTGGCCAACCATTCCGAACTTGAACCGGCATCTTACGGCTTTGCCGACGCCGATATGGACCGCCCGATTTTCATTGATAATGTGCTTGGTTTGCAAATCGCCTCGATGCGCCAAATCATGGAGATCGTGCGCCGCACCTATTGCAGCACATTCGCCTTGCAATATATGCATATTTCCAACCCCGAAGAGGCCGGTTGGCTCAAAGAGCGGATCGAAGGCCTTGGCAAGGAAATCCAGTTTACCCGCGAGGGCCGTAGGGCGATTCTCAATAAACTGGTTGAGGCCGAGGGCTTTGAAAAATTTCTTCATGTCAAATACATGGGCACCAAACGGTTTGGCCTTGATGGTGGTGAATCTCTTATTCCGGCGATGGAACAAATCATCAAACGCGGTGGTGCGCTTGGCGTGCGTGATATCGTGATTGGCATGCCGCACCGTGGCCGCCTATCAGTGCTCGCCAATGTGATGGCCAAACCGTATCGCGCGATTTTCAACGAATTTCAGGGTGGCAGTTACAAACCCGAAGATGTCGATGGGTCTGGCGATGTGAAATACCATCTCGGCGCGTCGTCGGATCGCGAATTTGATGGCAATACTGTGCATTTGTCGCTCACTGCGAACCCCTCGCATCTTGAGGCGGTCAATCCCGTGGTTCTTGGAAAAGTGCGTGCCAAACAGGCGCAACATCATGACGATGATCGCTCCTCCGTCATGCCAATCCTGTTGCACGGTGATGCGGCATTCGCCGGTCAGGGCGTGATTGCGGAATGTTTCGGGCTCTCGGGTCTGACCGGGCACCGCACCGGCGGCACCATGCATGTGATTGTCAACAATCAGATCGGGTTTACCACCGCCCCGCATTTCAGCCGCTCATCTCCTTATCCCACCGATATCGCGATGATGGTCGAAGCGCCGATTTTTCACGTCAATGGTGATGATCCAGAGGCCGTCGTTCATGCCGCCAAAGTGGCCACTGAATTCCGTCAAAAATTCCACAAAGATGTGGTTCTCGATATCTTCTGCTATCGTCGGTTTGGCCATAACGAGGGTGATGAACCGATGTTCACCAACCCGATTATGTACAATAAAATCAAACGTCAAAAGACTACTCTTAGTCTTTATACCGAACGTTTGGTCAAAGACGGCCTGATCCCAGAAGGCGAAATCGAAGACATGAAAGCGGCGTTTCAGGCCAAACTGAACGACGAATTCGAGGCCGGTAAAGATTACAAACCCAACAAGGCCGACTGGCTTGACGGGCGTTGGTCGCATCTGGATCGCAACAAAGAGACCTATCAACGCGGCGCCACCGCCGTCAGTGTCGAAACGTTTGCCGAAATTGGGCGCGCAGTTTCTACCGCGCCCGAGGCATATCCGCTGCATAAAACCATCGCGCGGCTGTTGGAAACCAAGGCCAAGATGTTCGAAACCGGCAAAGGCTTCGATTGGGCCACCGGCGAAGCACTGGCATTCGGGTCTTTGATGACCGAAGGCTATCCCGTGCGCCTGTCGGGGCAGGACGCAACCCGCGGCACCTTCTCGCACCGTCATTCGGCCCTGATCAATCAAGAGACCGAAGAGCGTTACTATCCCCTTAACAATATCCGCGAAGGGCAGGCCCGTTACGAAGTTATCGATTCGATGCTGTCGGAATATGCGGTGCTGGGGTTTGAATACGGCTATTCCCTTGCGGAACCCAACGCCCTTACGCTTTGGGAGGCGCAATTTGGTGATTTTGCCAATGGTGCGCAGATCATGTTCGATCAATTTATCTCCTCTGGCGAGGCCAAATGGCTACGCATGTCAGGCTTGGTTGTGTTGCTGCCGCACGGTTACGAAGGGCAGGGACCGGAACATTCATCTGCCCGATTGGAACGGTTTTTACAAATGTGTGGTGGCGATAACTGGATCGTGGCCAATTGCACGACACCGGCCAATTATTTTCACATATTGCGCCGTCAATTGCATCGCAGTTTCCGCAAACCTTTGATCATGATGACGCCAAAATCACTGTTGCGCCACAAATTGGCGGTGTCAAATGCCGAAGATTTCACCACCGGAAGCAGCTTCCACCGCGTGCTCTGGGACGATGCGCAAAAGGGCAATTCCGAAACGCAACTGGTGCCGGATGACAAAATCAAACGCGTGGTGATGTGCGCCGGCAAGGTCTATTATGACCTGCTGGCCGAACGTGACGCACGTGGCATTGATGATGTCTATCTTATGCGGTTTGAACAGTTTTACCCGTTTCCGGCGATCTCGGCGGTCAAAGAACTCGAACGCTTCAAAAACGCCGATATGGTCTGGTGTCAGGAAGAACCAAAAAATCAAGGGGCCTGGACGTTTATGGAACCCAATCTCGAATGGGTTTTGGGGCGTATCGGTGCCACCGACAAGCGGCCCGAATATGCCGGTCGCCCTGCGGCGGCATCGCCCGCAACCGGACTTGGTAGCCAACACAAAGCACAACAATCGGCGCTCGTGAACGATGCGCTGACACTTGAAGGGAAATAGCCCATGACCACCGAAATTCGCGTCCCGACACTGGGCGAATCTGTGACCGAAGCCACTGTTGCCACCTGGTTTAAAAAGCCGGGTGATGCCGTTGCCATTGATGAAATGCTCTGCGAACTGGAGACCGACAAAGTCACTGTAGAAGTGCCTAGCCCGGCGGCGGGCACCATGGGTGATATCATCGCCGCAGAGGGCGAAACCGTGGGTGTTGATGCCTTGCTGGCCACAATCAACGAGGGCGCAGCCGGTGCCGAGATATCTCAGGCACAAGCCACAACCCAAGCTGCGGGCCAAGCGCCAACAGGCGCCGCATCCGTTGATGTCATGGTTCCCACCTTGGGCGAATCGGTGACCGAGGCGACCGTTTCAACCTGGTTCAAATCTGTTGGTGATACCGTGGCTCAGGATGAAATGCTCTGCGAGTTGGAGACCGACAAAGTATCCGTCGAGGTGCCCGCGCCTTCTGCCGGTGTGTTAAGCGAAATCATCGCTGCCGAAGGCGAAACCGTAAACGCCAGCGCGCGACTTGCGGTCATTTCAGGTGCATCATCGAACGCTTCTGCTGCTGCCACATCTGCTCCTGCGACACCGGCACTTGGCGCGGTTGGAAAAGACGTCGAAAACGCGCCCTCCGCCAAAAAGGCAATGGCCGAAGCCGGAATTTCCGCCGATGCCGTAACCGGAACCGGACGTGATGGGCGTATCATGAAGGAAGACGTCGCCCGCGCCGTGGCTGCCCCGACCGCAAAACCAACTGCCGCACCCGCTGCGGTGCAACCACGTGCACCGGTTTCGGCCGATGATTCCGCCCGCGAAGAACGGGTAAAAATGACCCGTCTCAAACAAACAATGGCGCGCCGCCTCAAAGAAAGCCAGAACAACGCTGCCACTTTGACCACGTTCAACGAGGTCGACATGTCCGCCATTATGGACTTGCGCAACACTTACAAGGCCGAATTCGAGAAAAAGCACGGCGTGCGCATGGGGTTCATGTCGTTCTTTACCAAGGCCTGCTGTCACGCCCTGAAAGAAGTGCCCGAAGTTAACGCAGAAATCGACGGCACCGATATCATCTACAAAAACTTTGTCCATATGGGGGTCGCGGCGGGCACCCCGACCGGCCTCGTGGTGCCGGTCATCCGCGATGTGGATGCGATGTCCTTCGCCGAGATCGAAAAGGCAATTTCAGAAAAGGGCAAACGCGCCCGTGATGGCAAACTAACCATGGCCGATATGACCGGTGGCACCTTCACCATTTCCAATGGCGGGGTCTATGGATCGTTGATGAGCGCGCCAATTCTGAACCCGCCACAATCGGGTATCCTCGGCATGGCCAAAATCATGGACCGCCCAATGGCGATCAATGGCGAGGTGGTTATTCGTCCAATGATGTATATCTCGCTGTCCTATGATCACCGCCTGATCGACGGCAAAGGGGCCGTGACTTTCCTCGTGCGGGTCAAGGATGCCCTCGAAGACCCGCGCCGCTTGCTGATGGATTTGTAAACATTTACCGCGCGTGGCGTCGTGTTGCGCGCGGGCCTCGCCCCTTCGATAGAATTGGGGGGCATGAGTTTGGGCATGGGCAGAAAGGAAACGCTATGACAACGGAGCTGACAATTCTCGCTTACGCCGCGCTGCTTCAGGTCGTGCATTTTGTGATATATTCCATCGCAGCAAACCTGACACTTGGCTTGAAAGTTACCGCTGGTCCGCGTGATACCACGCCCCAGATCACCGGCATGACCGGCCGTTTGCAGCGGTCGTTCAATAACCATTTCGAGGCGCTGCTTTTGTTCGCCATCGCGGTTATGGTGATTGAATTCTCTGGCCAATCTACGGAACTCAGCCAAACCAGCGCGATCCTCTATCTGGTCGCGCGCATTGCCTATGTACCGGCCTATCTCTCTGGTATTTTCATGCTGCGCTCGCTTATCTGGTTCGTCGGGTTAGGGGCAACGGTTGTCATGCTGATTTCAGCTTTGTTCTGATGTTTCATCTTGCAAAAAATACTCAAATTCCGACCAACGTATGCACGCAAACCATACATTATCCATACCCTGTTTTTCGCCTAAAGGAGACACCCCATGGCCACTTATGACGTTATCATTATCGGAGCAGGGCCAGGCGGCTATGTTGCGGCCATTCGTTGCGCGCAATTAGGCCTGAAAACCGCCGTTGTCGAGGGGCGCGAAACCTTGGGTGGCACTTGCCTGAATGTGGGATGTATCCCATCCAAGGCAATGCTGCATGCAACCCATTCTCTGCATGATGCCCAGCACAATTTTGCCAAAATGGGCCTTAAGGGAAAATCTCCTTCGGTCGACTGGAAACAGATGCTCTCCTACAAGGACGAGGTGATCGAAGGCAATACCAAAGGCATCGAATTTCTGTTTAAAAAGAACAAGATAGAGTGGATGAAGGGCTGGGGATCTATCCCCGCAGCAGGCCAGGTAAAAGTCGGAGACGAGGTGCATGAGGCTAAAAACATTATCATCGCAAGTGGCTCTGAAGTGGCGCAACTGCCCGGTGTGACGCTGGACGAAAAAGTGGTGGTTTCCTCGACCGGCGCGCTTGAACTTGCCAAAATTCCCAAACGTATGGTGGTGATTGGTGCCGGTGTGATCGGTCTTGAACTGGGCAGTGTCTACGCCCGCCTTGGCACTGACGTGACAGTCGTTGAATTTCTCGACAAAGTGACACCGGGTATGGATGGGGAAGTGCAAAAAACCGTTCAGAGAATGTTGAAAAAGCAAGGGCTTAAGTTCGTCATGGGGGCGGCTGTGCAAAACGTTGAGGCGACCAAAACCAAGGCCAAAGTCACTTATAAATTGCGTAAAAATGACAGTGAAGCCGTTATAGATGCCGATGTTGTGTTGCTTGCCACGGGTCGCAAGCCGTTTACCGACGGTCTTGGATTGGCCGATCTTGGGGTCGAGATGACCGAGCGTGGGCAAATCAAGACCGATGGCAATTGGCGCACCAATATTGCCGGTATTTATGCGATTGGCGACGCTATCGAGGGTCCGATGCTCGCCCACAAAGCCGAAGACGAAGGCATGGCAGCCGCGAGCGTAATTGCCGGCAAGGTCGGACATGTGAATTACAATGTCATTCCGGGCGTGATCTATACCACACCCGAGGTGGCATCGGTCGGCGAGACAGAGGAATCCCTGAAAGAACAAGGAGTTGCATATAAGGTTGGCAAATTCTCGTTCATGGGCAACGGGCGCGCCAAGGCGGTATTCGCCGGTGAAGGTTTTGTGAAAATCCTCGCAGATAAAACCACCGACCGCATATTGGGCGTGCACATTATCGGCCCTGCGGCGGGTGAATTGATCCACGAGGCCTGTGTCGCGATGGAATTTGGCGCGTCAGCCGAAGATCTGGCGATGACTTGCCACGCACACCCGACATTTTCCGAGGCGGTGCGCGAGGCCGCACTGGCCTGCGGCGACGGGGCCATTCACGCCTAGATCACCAAAGGGTTTTGGCGGCGCGTTGTGCCCAATTGGCATCATAAGACGCGCCGCCCTCTTCTCCATCGGTCATTTCAGCGAGGATTTCCCCGATTTTGGGCGTGTTGATACTTTCATCAATCCCGCTCCACAAATCGGCACGCATCACCGCACGGGCGCATTGGCTGTAAATCTCTGAAATTGCTATGACAATCACGCTGCGGGGCAGCTTTCCTTCGCGCTCAAACTGCGCACGCACCGCGTCATCCACGGTAACTTTTGCGCGGCCATTCACGCGCACAACATTGTTGGAACCCGCAACCATAAACATCAGCGAGATCCGCCCGTCTGCCACGATATTGCGCAGGGTATCTATCCGGTTGTTTCCGTGCCAATCGGGAAGTGCCAGCGTGAATTTATCAAGCGCCACCACAACCGGACCGACATCGCCGCGTGGGCTGCCGTCAGTGCCCTCGGGCCCGGCCGTGGATAAAACGCAAAATCGCGATGCCATGATCCAGCGCAGGTATTGAGGTGTCAGATGATCGGCGACTTTGCGCAATGCCGCTGCGCCGGGCGTGCCATAAATCCGCTCAAGCTGTTCAATTCCCTCAATAAACTCCACTACTTTTTCCACCCCGCTTCTGCCGCCAACTTGTCGGAAGCATCTTCAATCACGCGCTCCATTTCGACCATGAAATCACCGCGCTCCAGTCCGGTGGCGATTTCAGGTAAAAATTCAAACACTGCCAAGCCGGGTTTGCGATACACGCCGGTGCGCGGCCAGAACACGCCAACATTGGTGGCGACGGGGATCACGCGTTGCCCCAATTGTTCATAAAGCACACCAGTGCCGATTTTATAGGGCTTGTCGGCCCCGACCGCGACGCGGGTGCCTTGTGGAAAAATGATCAACTGACCGGGATATTGCAGGCCGGATTCGACATCTTTCACCAGCTTTTTGATGGCTTTGCCGCGTTGCCCGCGATTGACCGCAATACAGCCGATCCGAAGCCCATAAAGTCCGATAACAGGGGTCCAGATAATCGACTGTTTCATAATATATTTTCCGGCGGGCAGGGCGCCAAAAATCATCAATATATCAAGGAACGACTGGTGTTTGGCCGCGACCATGACATTGCCTTGCGGGGGCGTGCCCCGGATTTCGCAACGCAAGCCGATCATCCAGCGCGCCGACCATGCAACATATCGGGTATAAAATCGCATGATTTTAAAGGCCCCGTCGCGCGAAACCAGCGCCCAAGGTGCGCCGATAACACCGATTACGGCCATCGCCAGGTACATCTGGATATTGAAAATCAGGGAACGCAGCCATTGAATTGCATAGGCCATTAAACCAGATTCCTTAAGGTTTTACGCGCTGCGGCGCGGGTTGAAAAAAAGGCGACCAAGGCGGCAATCGGCGGGATAATCAAAGGCCAGAGCCAATGTGCGCCTTGAAAACCCAGACCCGTCAAAAAACCGCCATCCGCCTGCGCCGACGGCAGGATCAATAGGGCCAACATCCCGACCGCAGTTCCAATAAATGCCCCGATACCGGCGCGCAGCGTAAAGCGGCGCACAAATGCGTTGGCGATATAGGCGTCACGTGCCCCGACGAGGCGCAACACCGCGATCACCTGGGCGTTTGCGGCAAGTGCGGCGTGCGCGGCGAGCGTTATCATCGCGCCTGTGACGGTCGCAATAAGGAGGATCGAGACCCAGCCCAATGTGCGCAACCGCGTGGCCGCGCGCACCAACGGGCGCCGCCAACGCGTGTGATCATCCAAAACAGCCCCCGGCACTTCCGCCGAGAGTCGCAAGCGCAGACCTGCCGAGTCGTAGCCGGCGCTGGTTTCAATGATTTCAATGAGTTGAGGGATCGGAAGCGTATCCACAGGAACATCAGGACCAAACCAGGGGGCGAGCAAGGCACGGTGTTCATCCTCGCTTAACGCGCGGGCGCTTGCCACGCCGGGCGTGGTTTCCAGCAGGCGCAGAGCAGCCGTGGTTTGAGCGGGGAGTTGATCGGGGGGCGCAGAAATACGCAGCGTCGAGGAGCGTGCAAGTTCCGCCCCCCAGCGATCGGCCAACCGGCCCGATGCCAACGACATAGCCAAAGTGAACACAGCCAAAAAACCCATCGCTGCCGCGCTAAACATCGTCAATTGCGCGGTGAAACCGGTGGGGGGCACAACACGATCCGCCTGGGCATCGCCAAGAATAAAATTGCGCACTGTCGTGGTAAGTTGAATACGTTTAATCTTCATAAATCGGCCCCCGCGAGTTGCAACCGGCGATTTGATATCCGCAAGACCCGCGCCTGCACCTGTGATTTGGCCGACCGGATAAGCGCAAGATCATGGCTGGCGATCAATATGGTTTTGCCCATTTTATTAAGCTCAACCAACAAGGTGAGCAGGCGTTGCGACATCTCCCAATCGACATTTCCGGTGGGTTCGTCGGCAAGGATAACGTCGGGCGACATGATGATGGCGCGTGCAAGGGCGGCGCGCTGACGTTCCCCGCCAGACAGTTCGGCCGGTAACGCATTAGCGCGTGATTTAAGCCCGACCCAGTTTAACAATTCGCTCAGGTTGGCCATTTCATCAAAATGATCCCGCCCCGAAACCGTGAGCGACAGCGCAACATTATCCGCAAGGGTTAAGTGATCGAGAAATTGGCAATCCTGATGCACGACCCCCACACGCCGCCGTGTCATCGCCATATCATCGCGGGTAAAGCTGCGCACATCACGATCAAACAACCGAACCTGACCGGATGTTGGCAGCAATGCCCCGTAGCAAAGTTTGAGAAACGTGGTTTTCCCGGACCCTGACGGGCCGGTCAGGAAATGGAATGACCCAGGGGAAAGTTTTAGGGAAATGTCACTTAACAATTCACCGCCGCCGTAACTATAGGCGACGTTTTCGAATTCGATCACAATCGGTCCCTTCAATCTTCTATATATTTGTTATTCTGTTGTGCCTTAGTAACGGTTCTTGTTCAATCCGCACAGCCGCTATTTCCTTTGCTCTTTTCGACAAGAGTTTTTGCGCCTAAGGTAGCGCCAACAGGCAAAGCATTGATATTTCATGCCTAGCGCGTGATGATGTTGATGATGGCGGCCGAAAATGAACGGGCGATAATAAACTGGGGGGACAGTATGCGGCTTAGTTGCCCAAATTGCGGCGCACAATACGAAGTGCCCGACGAAGTTATTCCCGCGGCAGGGCGGGATGTGCAGTGCTCCAATTGCGGAGATACATGGTTTCAGAAACACAAAGATTCGCCTGATGACGACATGGCGTCGCCCATCGAAAATGACGATGCGGATTTCGAGCAGGATGCAAGTGATAGCACATCCAATGACCCGCAGCATGACCTGTCCGGCGATGTATCGGGTGATGAAACCATTGCCCAAAACCCGGACGAAACCGACGTTGAAACCTATGATCAGATAGAGAGCACGGGCGAAGTGGATCAAATGGTTGATCCTGCGATCGCTGATGAAGTTCGTGATGGTGGCGACACCCATGATGGTGGCGATGCTCATGATACTGAAGATGACCAAGCCCCTCAAAAAGGCCCGCAGCGACAAACCCTTGATCCGGCGATTTCCGACGTATTGCGCGAGGAAGCCGCAAGAGAGGCGGCAGCCCGTGCGAGCGAAGGGTCAAACGGCTTGGAAAGCCAGCCGGACCTTGGACTAGGTGAACCGGAGTTTGACGGTGAAGGCGGCGCAGCGATGCGTGCCCAAGAAGCACGCGTGCGCATGGCGCGGATGCGCGGTGAGTCCGATCCACTTGCGAATACCCGTGGCGAAACAGGCGTAGAAGCGGCTGTTGGCGCTGCTGTTGCGGGCTCTCGACGTGATTTATTGCCCGATATCGAGGAAATAAATTCAACCTTGCGTTCGACCAAAGACCGGCGCACGGCCAGCGATTCTACGGATCCGGCCAGCCCTGAATCCTTGCCGCAACGGCGACAGCGGCGCGGGTTTAGGCGCGGGTTCCTGTTGATGGTTCTGCTTATGGTTGGGCTTGTCCTGATTTATGCAAACGCGCCGTTTATTACGGAAAAAATTCCGCAACTTGATACTGTGCTGTCGCTTTATGTTGAAAAAGTAAACCTTGCGCGTTTGTGGCTTGATGCCAAAATGTCCGCTGTTTTGGCTTGGCTCGATATAAAAGCGGTTGGCGGGGCCTAGCATATTTCATCTGCTATCGACGTTTCAAGTGCCATGCACGCCTGCGCGCGCCTTGACTGTTGACGTATCTGGATGTGTCGATGGGGGTGAAAATCGCGTGCGAATTGTGAAATACGGCGATGCGCTGGACGGTGGGCTTGCCCCTGATCGCTGACCCGCCCGCATGCTCGTCCGTGAGACAAGCCGCCAGCTTTCAATCGAGTAACGCAGTAGGGATCCAGAATTGTTTTGTTTTTGTGATCACGGGGGTAATATCCGTGATCACAAAGTGGGAACTTGTCGCGAAAACACGAAGAATCCGTCAAAAAGAGGGTTTGCTTGCGTGACACTGCCTAGAATTCCGTTATCAAAGAGGTAAGATAGATGGCCTATAAGAAGCCGCTTTCAATCTGGGTAAATGCCGCCCGGAACGAACGATTGGGTAAGCGCGAAGCGCGAAAGGAATGATCAATGGTTGATGGCACAAATGACAACCGTCCGGTATCCCCGCACTTGCAGATTTACCGTCCGCAGATCACCTCTACATTGTCGATTTTGAACCGCATCACCGGCATCGCAATGTCGCTTGCGGCGTTGTTGATCGTCTGGTGGTTTTTGGCGGCGGCGATTTCACCCGACTACTTTAATTACGTGGATGGGTGGCTCACCTCCTGGCTTGGTGTTTTGGTGTTGGTTGGCTCGCTTCTGGCGTTCTGGTTTCATTTCTTTAACGGTTTGCGGCATCTGCGTTGGGATGCCGGACTTGGCATGGGCAAGGGCGAAGTCGCGCGCTCGGGTAAGCTGGCGATTGTTCTTTCGGTCGGAGCCACGGCGCTCTGCATAATTTTTGCATTATAAAGGGGGTCTGATATGTCCTATCTAACAGATCGCAAAAGGGTAGCCGGCCTTGGAGTTGCCAAAAACGGGGTCGAACACTGGGTGTCGCAACGCATGACGGCTGTGGCGCTCATCCCTTTGTCTTTATTGTTTATTTTTCCATTCATGGGCGCGCTCGGCTCTGGATATGATGCGGTAATAGCCACCTATACGCACCCTGGAAACGCACTTGTGGCGCTGATGTTTTTCACCGTTTTGTTTCGTCATCACCGGCTCGGCTTGCAAGTGGTGATCGAGGATTACATTCACAATCACCGCCGTCAGGTTCAATTGCTCATACTCAATACACTGGTGTGGCGCGCGGCAGGGTTCACAGCGCTTTTCGCCATCGCAAAAATTGCCTTTACCGCGACGTAGTGAGCACCAAAAAAGTTTAGAAATCAAGATTTCAGAAATTCGGAGACCCGGCCATGGCTGCATATGAATATGAAACCCACGAGTATGATGTGGTTGTTGTTGGCGCAGGCGGGGCTGGCTTGCGGGCCACTCTGGGCATGGCTGAACAGGGGCTGCGCACGGCGTGTGTCACCAAAGTGTTTCCAACCCGTAGCCATACGGTAGCGGCACAGGGCGGGATTGCTGCGTCGCTGTCCAATATGGGGCCGGATCATTGGCAATGGCATATGTATGACACCGTCAAAGGGTCTGACTGGCTCGGTGATATGGACGCGATGGAATATCTGGTGCGGGAAGCGCCGAAAGCGGTTTATGAGCTTGAACATTATGGCGTGCCGTTTTCGCGCACCGAGGCAGGCAACATTTACCAACGCCCGTTTGGCGGCCACACCACCGAATTTGGTGAAGGCCCACCCGTTCAACGCACCTGTGCCGCCGCCGATCGTACGGGCCACGCGATATTGCACACGCTTTACGGGCAATCCCTCAAACATAACGCCGAGTTTTATATTGAATATTTCGCCATTGACCTGATCATGTCCGAGGATGGCGTGTGTCAGGGGGTGCTGTGCTGGAAACTTGATGATGGCACGATGCATGTGTTCAACGCGAAAACCGTTGTTTTGGCCACAGGTGGGTATGGGCGCGCGTTTTTCTCGGCGACCTCGGCCCATACCTGCACTGGCGATGGTGGTGGCATGGTTGCGCGTCAAGGATTGCCATTGCAAGACATGGAATTCGTGCAATTCCACCCGACCGGAATTTATGGTGCCGGGTGTCTGATCACCGAAGGCGCGCGCGGGGAAGGCGGATATCTAACCAACTCCGAAGGCGAGCGATTTATGGAGCGCTATGCGCCGACATATAAGGATCTGGCGTCGCGCGACGTTGTTTCACGCTGTATGACCATGGAAATCCGCGCCGGTCGCGGGGTCGGGGCGCAGGGCGATCATATTCACCTTCACCTGAACCACCTGCCGCCCGAAACCCTGGCCGAACGACTGCCGGGAATTTCGGAATCGGCGCGAATTTTTGCCGGTGTGGACCTTACCAAAGAACCGATTCCTGTGCTGCCAACCGTGCATTACAACATGGGCGGCATCCCGACAAATTACTGGGGCGAGGTTTTGAACCCGACCGCCAAGAACCCCGAGGCCATTGTGCCCGGTCTGATGGCTGTTGGTGAAGCGGGATGTGCGTCGGTGCACGGGGCCAATCGTTTGGGGTCAAATTCCTTGATTGATCTGGTGGTGTTTGGCCGCGCTGCCGCGTTGAAGGCGGGCGATGTTATCGATGCAAAAGCGCCGAATATGACGTTGAACACTGCGTCACTTGAGGCCGGATTTGATCGCTTTGACGGGTTGCGCCACGCCGCAGGGGGCACGCCCACCGCAGAATTGCGCCTTGAGATGCAAAAAACCATGCAGTCCGATGCCGCCGTTTTCCGCACTGATAAAACCCTCGCGGAAGGTGTTGAGAAAATGACGAAAGTCGCCGCCAAAATCGATGACCTTCATGTCACTGATCGTTCTTTGATCTGGAACAGTGATCTGATGGAAACGCTTGAGCTGACCAATCTGATGCCCAACGCATTGGCCACAATTGTCGGCGCCGAGGCGCGCAAAGAGAGCCGCGGCGCCCATGCCCACGAGGATTATCCTGATCGGGATGACAAAAAATGGCGGGTTCATTCCTTGGCGGTTGTTGACGGTAATAAAGTCACCAAGAGCTATCGTCCGGTGATCGTGAAGCCACTGACCAAAGAGACAGACGGCGGCATTGACCTCAAAAAAATCGCCCCGAAAAAGCGGGTGTATTGATGCGTTTATTGGCGATAAATCTGATTGCTGTACTAGCTTTGGCAGGGTGTTCTGTTGGCGATGACATTGTGCAAGAAAGCAGCCGAAACGCTGCCAAACGCGTTGTTACACCGATCGTGGAAGATAAATTTCCGGGGCGCAACGCAACGCTTTATAGTGATTGCATTATTGAAAATGCGACCACCAAAGAGATCGTCACCTTGGCGCGCGCCACAATTATGGGCGTGACGGACAGCACTCTGGATACGGTGATAAACGTTGCCACACGCCCTAATACTTTGACTTGCATACTCAAGGCCGAGCTTGCCTCGGGTCTGGGATAGGAGCCGACTATGGTTGAATTAACACTCCCCAAAAATTCGCGCGTTGTGACTGGCAAGACATGGCCAAAACCGGCTGGTGCAACCAATATTCGCAAGTTTAGCATCTATCGCTGGTCGCCGGACGATACCGACAACCCGCGTGTTGACGCGTATTTTGTCGATATGGATACCTGTGGGCCGATGGTTCTGGATGCCTTGATCAAGATTAAAACCGAGATTGACCCGACATTAACGTTTCGACGGTCGTGCCGCGAAGGAATCTGCGGTTCTTGTGCGATGAACATTGACGGGATTAACTCGCTGGCCTGTATCTATGGCATGGACGAAATCAAGGGCGACGTGAAAATCTATCCGCTGCCCCACATGCCTATTGTCAAAGATCTGATCCCGGATTTGACCCATTTTTACGCGCAACACGCGAGCATTATGCCGTGGTTGGAAACCAAAACCAACAGTCCGGCCAAAGAGTGGAAACAGACCATCGAGGACCGTAAAAAGCTTGATGGCCTATATGAATGTGTCATGTGCGCCTGCTGTTCGACCTCTTGCCCGTCCTATTGGTGGAATTCCGACCGATATCTTGGGCCGGCGGCGCTGCTGCATGCCTATCGCTGGATTATTGATAGTCGCGACGAGGCCACGGGGGAACGTCTGGACGAATTGAATGACCCGTTCAAATTGTATCGCTGTCACACGATTATGAATTGTGCGCAGACCTGTCCAAAAGGGTTGAACCCCGCCAAAGCGATTTCCGAGATCAAGAAAATGATGGTTGAACGCACGATTTAGCGCCGGATCTGTGGAAGGCGAACCCTATGTTTGTTCCAATTGGCCTGATCATAGCGTTTGTTCTGGTTGTGATATTTACGAAACGAAGCACGCGAAAATGCCGCTGGCGTGAAAACCGGCGGCGCGATCATGACGGGCAAAAGTATTTTAAATGTATGACTTGCGGGGCTGAAACCTTTACCGAAAACAGCAAAGATCCAGAGATCTGCCTTGCAAAAACGCAACCGCCATTGCCCTAAGGGGGACCTATGCAACCACCGATTGATGCCGACGAACGCCGCGCAATTCGCCCCGTTATTTGCTATGACAATGACGCGTTACCACCTCCGGATTTGCAACTTTATCAAAAGGCCCGCAAATCCGCCGGAAAATTATCGTCTGTCGAGGTCCCCCCCCCCGCGATGCGCGTTGTTTTCGCGTCCCCGCCGGTCACTTTTTTTCGATTTCCTGTGTTGGTGGTCCGCAAGTTGGCGATTTGAACCTTTGGAATGCGAATGATTTGGCTGAGCGGTTCTATTCGGGGAAATCCCGTGCGCTTCACGGCAGTCATCTGACCACCGGCCATCGCATGTGGTCGACGTTTCCCCATTTGCGGCCGATCGCAACGATCATAAACGACAGCCTGAATTGGTATGGTCGTGATGACTATGGCGGCGCGGTCCATGACGTGATTGGCACCCGTTGTGATCCTTATACCAACACTCTTTTGTCTGGCGGGCAGTATCATCATTGTTGTCATTCCAATTTGACGCGTGCCCTGGCAGACGAAACCGGTCTTTCCCTTCGCGAGGCAGAGGCACATGTTCACGACGTTCTAAATGTGTTTATGTGCACCGGTTTTACACGTGATACGGGCCAGTATTTTATGAAAGCCAGCCCGGTTCGCGTCGGTGACCGACTTGAGTTTTTTGCAGAAATCGACCTTCTTGGGGCGCTGTCTGCCTGTCCCGGCGGGGATTGTTCAACCTCACATTCAAGCGATGCCGCCACTTGCCATCCTCTTTTGGTTGAAGTCTATGCACCACAAAACGGCGCGCTCAATGGCTGGGAACCACCAAGATCGAGCGGCTACAATGGCTCGCATGGGCGCAAATTGCCTGATGGGGATTGATCGTCGGTATTTGCTTTGCAAGATGCTCGGTGGTTAACCTTGGTGAATAAAATGCAAACGGTCAAAGGTCTTGCGCCATTGGGCGACCTTTATTGCCAGATCTTGAGGGGCATTTGAACGTAAAGCCGCAGCAATCAGGCGCGCCATTTCGGGTGCATGTGTTGGGGCCACCCCCCATCGCACCAATTCGGGTGTCCCGATGCGCAAGCCGTTCAAGTCATTGGGCACATCGGCGATTGGAAGGCCAATTCCGCAGGCGAGAAACCCGGCTTTGCGCAAGGTATGCGAGGCGGTTTGGCCGCCACCAAATTCGGCGGCTTCTATCGCGAATTGATGCGATTGGGTTGCGCCGTTTTTTCCCATAAAAACAGGAATTCCTAGTGCGGTTAATTCGGCTGCCAAAGATTGTGCAAGATCTATCATAGCATTGGCATAGGCGTGCCCATGGTCGCGCCAATCAAGCATGGTTATTGCCAATGCCGCTGATTTTGCGGCGTCAAAGTTGGCGGTCATACCCGGAAATGCAATTGCATCGAGGGCCTCGGCGATTTCTTTATCATTGGTCACAATTAAACCGGACGGCGGACCGCCGAGCGATTTATAAGTACTCATGGTCATGAAATGCGCACCTTCCGCGAGCGGATTTTTCCACGCGCCACCGGCAATAATTCCGCATTGATGGGCCGCATCAAACATCAATTTGGCCCCGACGGAATCGGCAATTTTGCGCGCTTCGGCAACTGGATGTTCAAACAGGTTAAGGCTGCCACCAATCGTGATCAATTTGGGCTTAAGGTCTTGCGCCATCGCATTTAGCCCAGCCAAATCAATGGTATAGACATCTTTATCTATGGGGGCTGCATGGCTTATCAATCCATATAATCCGGCGCAACCGTCAATATGATGGGTCACATGGCCGCCGATGCTTGCGGGGGGGGTAATTATGGCGTCACCGGGTTTGCAGGTGGCATAAATCCGTAGAGATTGGCAATTGCACCAGAGGGCACGCGGATTTCTGCATATCGCGCGTCAAACACTTCGGCACAAAGTTCGGCGCAGATAACCTCAATTTCTTCAATGGCTTCCAAGCCCATTTCGTATTTTTCACCCGGATATCCGAGTGATGGGCGGGTGCCGAGGCCGCTTGACAATAATGCTTCGGCGGCGGGGTTCATCACGTTGGTTGCCGGGTTAAGATTAAAACAATCGCGTTCGTGAATGGCGCGATTATCGTCAACCAGCGATGCGATTTTGCCAGAAATCGTGTCAGACGACGAAGATGACGTGTACGATGCAATTTTTTGAATAAGGGTTTCGCTATTGTGGGGCACCCAAGGACGATGGGCAAGATGAGTGGTGGATCGGGTCATTTTGATCTCCGTGGTTGAGGGGGGGAAACCAGATGTTGCGGGCTTGCGGCGAGGCACGCGGGACATTGAGAGCGTATGCAGCACCGCGCCATTAACTTGCCCCGGGTTTATAGAGCCGGTTCTTTAAATCCGGCCTCAAGTGCAATTTCAACCATATCGCCAAAGCTTTGTTCACGTTGATCGGCGGGCAGGGCCTCGCCGGTTATGAGGTGGTCGCTGACTGTGAGGATGGCCAAGGCGCGAACCTTGTAACGTGCGGCGAGAATATAGAGTTCTGCGGCCTCCATTTCGACACCGAGTATGCCGTGGCGGGTCATTTGTTCGGTTAGATCGGAACGTTCGTCGTAAAATACATCGGACGAATAAATACCGCCGGTGTGAATACCGACATCTTTTGTCGAGGCGGCGATGTGGGCGGCCTGTAGCAAGTCAAAATTGGCCGTCGGGGCAAAGTTTACCTCTTTGAACATGCCGCGCGACGGGGTGGATAATGTGGTGGCCGACATCGCCAGAATAATATCGCGCAGTTTGATATCGTCTTGCATCGCACCACAAGACCCGATGCGGATCAGTGTTTTGGCACCAAAATCGCGGATCAATTCATTGACGTAAATTGACAAAGACGGCATGCCCATTCCGGACCCTTGCACGGTGACCGGGTTCCCTTTGTAGGTGCCGGTAAAGCCGAGCATACCGCGCACTTCATTGACCAATTTCGCATCGGTGAGAAAGTTTTCAGCCACCCATTTTGCGCGGTAAGGATCGCCAGGCATGAGAACGGTTTCGGCAATTTCGCCGGGTTGGGCACCAATGTGGATAGTCATATATGTGTTCCTCGTTTTTTGTCACGATAGCCTAGGTTCTAGCGAAATAGAACGCCTTTTATCCGGCATCGGCAAGGGCAACAATATCCATCATTATGGTGTTCAATTCAAAATCCTTGGGCGTATAGACACGTGCAATACCTAAATCGCGTAGCTGTGCGGCGTCATCATCAGGGATAATTCCACCAATGATTACAGGGATATGACCAAGACCGGCGGAAGACATGCGGGCCATCAAATCATGTGCAAGCGGCATGTGGGAGCCGGATAATATTGACAGGCCAACCACATGCGCGCCGGTTTCAAGCGCGGCGGCAACGATTTCTTCCGGGGTAAGACGAATACCGTTGTAATCAATATCCATACCGCAATCGCGCGCCCGAAACGCGATTTGCTCGGCCCCGTTCGAGTGCCCGTCAAGACCCGGTTTGCCCATCAGGAATTTCAATCTTCTCCCCAGTTTATCGCTGACCACATCAACGGCGGCGCGGATGTCATCAAGACCTTCGGTTTTGTTTGACGGGCTGTCGGAGACGCCGGTTGGACCGCGATATTCGCCGAAAACACTGCGCATCTGGGCCGCCCATTCGCCGGTGGTTGCGCCGGCTTTGGCGGCTGCAATCGAGGGTTCCATGATATTGTCACCGTTTGCAGCGGCTGCGCGTAAATCGGCCAAAGCGGATTGCACGGCCGCGTCATCGCGCGTTGCGCGCCACTGCGTTAGCCGTTCAATTTGATCGGCTTCGGTTGCTGGGTCGACGACCATAATCCCGCCATCGCCCGAGGTGAGCGGCGAGGGTTCCCCATTTTGCCACTTGTTGACGCCGACAACGGTCACGTCCCCCGCTTCGATGCGGTTAAGGCGGTCGGCGTTGGATTCCACCAACCGCGATTTCATATAGTCGATCGCCGAAATTGCGCCGCCCATACTGTCAAGATTGGCAAGTTCGGCGCGCGCACCGGATTTGAGAGCCTCGACCTTGGCATCGACGGCTGGATTGCCATCAAACAGATCGTCAAATTCGAGAAGATCGGTTTCATAGGCCATGATTTGCTGCATCCGCAACGACCATTGTTGATCCCACGGGCGCGGCAGTCCAAGCGCCTCGTTCCAGGCCGGAAGTTGCACAGCACGGGCGCGGGCGTTTTTCGACAGTGTCACGGCCAGCATTTCAATCAAAATGCGATAGACGTTGTTTTCGGGTTGTTGTTCGGTCAATCCGAGTGAGTTCACTTGAACACCATAGCGGAACCGGCGCAATTTGGGGGCTTCTACACCGTAACGTTCGCGGCAAATTTCATCCCAGAGATCGACAAAAGCGCGCATTTTGCACATTTCTGTGACGAACCGGATACCGGCGTTCACGAAGAACGAGATACGCCCGACAAGACGCGGGAAATCATCGGCAGGCACTTGGTCGCGCAACCCGTCGAGCACGGCAATCGCAGTGGCAAGGGCAAAGGCAAGCTCCTGTTCGGGGGTCGCGCCGGCCTCTTGCAGGTGATAGGAACAGACATTCATCGGGTTCCATTTCGGGATGTTGGTATAACAATATCCGGCCACATCGGTGATCAGTTTGAGCGAGGGTTCGGGTGGTAAAATATAGGTGCCGCGTGACAGGTATTCCTTGATTATATCATTCTGAACAGTGCCTTGCAGGGCAGATACATCTGCGCCTTGTTCTTGCGCAACCGCGATATAAAGGGCGAGCATCCACGGTGCGGTCGCGTTGATTGTCATGCTGGTGTTCATTTGCTCAAGCGGGATATCCTTGAACAGGGCGCGCATATCGCCAAGATGGGCCACCGGAACACCGACTTTTCCAACTTCGCCGCGCGCCAGAATATGATCGCTATCATATCCGGTCTGAGTGGGTAAATCAAAAGCCACCGATAGACCGGTTTGCCCCTTGGCAAGGTTGGAGCGAAACAGTTCATTGCTGGCGGTTGCCGTGGAATGGCCGGCGTAGGTGCGAAACAACCAGGGCCGGTCTTTGGAGCGGTTTGAATTGGGTTGGTTCATTTTTCGCGGCCTTTGTTGCGTAATAATCTTTCAATATCGCCCCTTTGGGCGCAACAAGGCTTTAATCACGATTTCTGCACTGCGGCAAGAGGTGGTATCGCAAACAAAAAAATGCGGCCCCGTTTCAGGAGCCGCATTTGTCGAACACATCTATAGCAACGGTGTAGGGATCAAAAAAAAATCGTGTTAGTTATAGGTGAACGAGCCGATTTTACAGATGTTGATATTCTTTTTGATCAATACGTCGCCATCATTGAACACCGCTTTGAAATCAAATTTGCAATAGCCGGTTCCGTCATCAAAATTGATCGTTACCGACGAGTTGGGGCCAAGAACGTCACTTCCGAGAATGTCTTCTTCCCAGGAATCCGACCCTTTGTTGGACCCGTAAAACCGCACAATCGTAAAACTTGTGTTGTTGATGATGCGCACGCGCCGGTCAAGCGCGGAAGCGGAAACAGCCGAAAGTGACAAAAACATTGCGGATGCCATAATACCAAGAACTGAGCGTCGAATGAACATATTTCCTCCCAATCTCGCCACCAACCCGGTGATACGCAAAATGCGATGGGCAGCGGCGACTGTAATAAAGGAAACTCTGAACAACATGGCTTTCGGCATGCGGAAGTTGTCGATTGCCGCTCGGGTTCACGGCACCAGCCGTTTTGCGGCCGCTTTCGCGACTGTTTTACCCCGCTCCCCTGATTTCAGGCAGACTCCGCCCTCAAG
>JAUZRV010000170.1 GCA_030950105.1 Rhodobacterales bacterium
TTGCATAGCGACCAAAATCTCGGTCATATTTGCGGCGGGTGATTTCAGTCCAAGCCATCGTGATCTCCTTCGAATCTTGTCAATCCGATTGAAACACAGCTTATTGAAATCACTCAATTAGTTTCCGATCAGCCTCTTAAAGAAACTTTCGGCATCCGGCACGGCATCGTCTTTTTTATCGTCGTCATCGTCATCCACAAGGGTGAAGGCCTCAAGCCCTTCCATCGCGGCAGGAATTTTGGGTTCGGCTGGCATGCCAAGGCTGGCTTCCGTGCTCACCAGTTTGCGGCGCTCGTCATCATTCATCACTTCACCGGCTGCGGCCTTTTTAGCAGCGGCTTTTTGCACGGCGGCGTCAAGTTCGGATTGTTTACACAGACCCAAGGCCACCGGATCAATCGGGGTGATGTTGTTGATGTTCCAATGGGTGCGTTCGCGAATCGCCTGAATGGTGGGCTTGGTGGTGCCGACCAGTTTCGAAATCTGCGCATCGGCCAATTCGGGGTGGAATTTCACCAGCCAATAAATCGACGCGGGGCGATCCTGCCGTTTGGAAAGCGGCGTATAACGCGGCCCACGGCGTTTTTCTTCACCCACAGCAGCGGCATAAAACTTGAGCTTGATTTTATGCATCACATCGGCTTCGGCGGCGCTTATTTCTTCTTGGGTAAGCTGATTATTGGCAACAGGATCAAAGCCTTTGACGCCCGCCCCGACAACACCGTCGGCGATGCCCTGCACTTCTAATTCGTGCAATCCAACAAAATCGGCGATCTGTTTAAAACTGATCGTTGTGTTATCCACCAGCCAAACTGCGGTGGCTTTTGCCATAAGAGGTTTTGCCATTGGTCGTGCTCCTAATATCCATCTCACATACCCCCGCAGCAATCATGCCTCGGCATCCATGCCTCTCCCGGCGCCTGAATTTTCAGACTGCCCTTTTTAGGGGGCTGGTTACCATTGTAGGGGAACTTAAACGCTCTATACTGCGATCCCGCCCATAAAGAAAGAGTAGAATGCGACCTTTGATGATTGCCGTTGTTGTGGGCCTTGTGTCCATTGTTGTGTCCACCCTTGCCGCGCCAGTTGCCTATGCCAAAGGCGAAAGGTCGGGGAAATTCGATTATTATGTGCTGTCGCTATCGTGGTCGCCCAATTGGTGCGCTATCGAAGGCGATGCGCGCAATTCCCCGCAATGTGATCCGGCCGAGGATTTTGGCTGGACGTTGCACGGGTTATGGCCGCAATATCATCGCGGGTGGCCCTCGTTTTGCCCGACGGTTGAACGGCAACCTACGCGCTCTTTGACCAACGGGATGGCCGATATTATGGGGACATCGGGGTTGGCGTGGTATCAATGGAAAAAGCACGGGGTTTGTTCGGGCTTGTCGGCGCCCGATTATTTCGCGCTTGCGCGGCGCGCCTATGAAAGCATCAACCGACCTGCTGTGTTTCGCAAACTTACCAATCCGGTCAAATTGCCCGCGTCGGTCGTCGAGGCCGCATTTCTCAAGGCGAATCCGTCCTGGAAGGCCAATATGGTCACCATCACCTGCCGCGACCGCCGGATTCAGGAAGCGCGCATATGCCTGTCGCGCGATTTGAAACCGGTGCCATGTGGGCGCGACGTGATCCGCGATTGTTCGCTCACGGATGCGTTGTTTGATCCGGTGCGGTAAAGTTTACGATAAAGTTTAAGGGCTTCCTATGAAACAAATTTCCATTCTATTGGCCATTGTCCTGACCACGACTCTGGCAAATGCCGCCCCTCCCGATACAGCGACGGCCAACACCATAATTCGGGATTTCTCTCGCGAGATATATGTCATGGCAGAGCGCAACGGCGGCTCACCAGCGCAATGGCGGGCAGCCCAAAGCAAGGCGCTTGCGGCGCTGCGCGATGTCGGGAATGCCCACCCCGAGATCCTGATCGCAACAGATGGGAAAGGCCGCAGTCCGTTGATGAATGCAGCCATCGAAGGGTATCATTTCATGGCTGCCGCCCTATTGGCACATGCCTCGGTGATGCCGCGTTGCTCATGGGCTTTGAGCATTGATACTCCCCATCATCGAGACCAGCGTTTCCCGGTGCGGACAGGCGGTCGGCAGGGCAATGCTTAT
>JAUZRV010000171.1 GCA_030950105.1 Rhodobacterales bacterium
TGAGGGCGGAGTCTGCCTGAAATCAGGGGAGCGGGGTAAAACAGTCGCGAAAGCGGCCGCAAAACGGCTGGTGCCGTGAACCCGAGCGGCAATCGACAACTTCCGCATGCCGAAAGCCATGTTGTTCAGAGTTTCCTTTGCGCACGGCGTTGATGCGGGTGTCCCACATGTCGGGTTGGCCGATCTTGGCAGCGGTATTGGAGAGCACCATGGCGCGCACCAGATCGAGGCGCTTAATGGCAAGGCCCTGTGCGATCATGCCGCCGATCGAGAGGCCAACGAACATGCAGTTTTTGACGTTCAGGTGGTCAAGCAGACCTTCGATATCGCGTACCAATGTGCCCATGGAATAGGGCGCTTCGGGGCAATCGGTGAGGCCGTGACCGCGTTTGTCATAGCGGATAATGCGAAGGTTTTTGGGCAGCAAAGGTACGACCTGATCCCAAAGGCGCATGTCGGTGCCAAGGGAATTTGCAAACACGATAGGGGCGCCGTTCGGGTCGCCATCAAGGCGGTAATGCATGTTGATGTCGTTGAGGCGGATCATCTGCATATTGGATAACTTTCATCGCGTGCAAACGTTGATGTGGCAGTTGTTAGTCAAACGTGCCGGTGACGCGACCCAAAAGCATGAAGGCGCGCGCTGTGCGGGTGTCGGACAGCGCCGATATTTCGCTGTCGGTGGCGTCGGGGGCAAATTGGGTGAACATCTGGTCAAATTTGCGCAGGAAATGGTGCACGGCATCGCGGAAAATAGGGTCTTGGCGCATGCGGCCCGCGCTTAGCGCCAAGGATGAACGATCACGCACACCGCCAAGAGCGGCAACCTGACGGCCCCGCGCGCCTTCGGCAAATTTGCGCCAGATTTCGGGGCGTGCCATATCGGGGCGCAGATCATCCATATAGATGCCGTCCTGCGACATCAGGGTAAGAACATCCTGCGCGGCCTGAATGAGTTGCGAGGCGTTGCGGTCCTTGAGGGCGCGGCGCAGGGCGTTAAAGCCTTCTTTGTCTTCGACGTTTTCGGGGAAATTCATTGCCGAAATAAAGACATCGGTAGGCAAAGGGGGCGTCATGTCTTCGGCGGTGGTGCCAAGCGGCAAAACCGGCTCGTCGTCGGCGGAACCCGTTGGGGCGGGCAGGGCAAGGGCGCGCGCCGGGGGGGCTTCGCGGGTGCTGGTGAACGTGGCAAGGGCGGTTTCGGTTTTGCGCTGGGCGGCGGCGATTTCATCGAGCTTTTTGGCAACCGACGGCTCAGAGAGCGACGCACGGCCCTGGGCCTGAGCGATATAGGCGTGGCGAATGGCGTCAATCGCGGTCTGCAGGCGTTGGCTTTCTTCGCGCATCACCCGCGAGGCGCGAGTGGCCGTCGCGGCGACCCAGATCATCGCAACCGGCATGAATACCGCCAGCATAGTGATGACAAAGCGCATCGGATCAACCGGCGCGGCGGCAGTTTCGGGGGCGTCCATGGTCATGAAAAATACCGCCGCCCCGAGCAACCAGAGAATTGACAGGGTTGCCGCGACAATTTCGACCACCGAAATGTTGAATTTTTGTGGCCGGTCATAGATGCCCAGCGGGGTCGGGTCGGATTTATGCGGCTCGTTCATCCTCTGGCCCTAAATATATGCGATTTTCAGCACTTCATAGGCGCGTTCACCCCCCGGTGTGCGCACCTCGATGCTGTCGCCTTCGTCTTTGCCGATCATGGCACGCGCGATGGGTGATTTGATGTTGAGCAGGCCCTGTTCAACGTTGGCCTCGTGTTCGCCGACGATCTGCCAGGTTTTTTCTTCGTCGGTGTCTTCGTCAACAAGGGTGACGGTGGCGCCGAATTTGATGGTGCCCGAAAGCGTGGTCGGATCAATCACCATGACCAGCGATATGATCGCCTCGAGTTCTTTGATGCGGCCTTCGATGAAGGAGTGTTTTTCACGCGCCGAGTGGTATTCGGCGTTTTCCGAGAGATCCCCATGGGCGCGGGCCTCGGCCACGGCCTTGATGATGGCGGGGCGTTCGACCGATTTCAGTTTTTTCAATTCGACCTCGAGCGCGGTGTAGCCACCGCGGGTCATCGGGATTTTTTCCATTATGCTTTACCGCTTCGTGTGCCGCGGGCGGGTGCCCTGCTGCGTTTCCTGTATGGGTTCGGCAATACCTGACCCAAAGGCGGGGGGGATTGCAAGGGAAACGTCAGCCTTGAGCGGTATTGTGTTGCGAGGTGTGTCCGTTTGGCGATGAAAACGGTTGGAGGTTTATGAGAGCACAATGGGGTTTTGAAGCGCTTCAGGATGTGTAGCTTACCACTTCGTATTCGATGTTGTCATTGTCGTGGAAGTAAAAGCGTTTGCCGGGTTCGTAATCGCCGTGGTTGATGGTTTTGAAACCCTGGGCAAGGACGCGCTGTTCGGTTTCGTCAAGATCATCCACGGTGACCGCGATGTGGTTCAGGCCGTTTACCGTGGCGTAGTTATTTTGGGTTTGGGCGTCGGGCGTTTTGGGGGAATACACCGCGATATAAGACGTATCAGAGCCAACGTGGATGGTGAAGCCGCCATTGATGGCAGCGCCCTGCCAGCGGATTTTCCAGTCAAATGTATCGCAGAGCCATTTGGCGGTGGCGTGAGGGTCCGAAACGGTGACGTTGATGTGTTCAAGTTGGGTGGTCATTTTTTCTGTCCTTTTGTTGGGGTCACGAGTATCGTAATCCCTCAAGTTAACTTTAGGTCAAGAAGTTTTTTTCTGGAGGCATTATGACAGTTCACGAGGGGTTATCTATTGGGGCAATCGCGGCGCGCACCGGATTGGCGGTGTCGGCGATCCGGTATTACGAGGACGAGGGATTGGTGGCACCGTGGCGCAATAACGGTGGGCAACGGCGGTTTATGCGCGCCGATATCCGGCGGTTGTCATTTGTATTGATTGCGCAAAAGTTGGGGTTTTCGATAGCGCAAATTCGCGATTTACTGGCGAATTTGCCCAAAGCGCGCACGCCGACGCCAAAGGATTGGGCGCGGATGTCGGGGGTGTTTCGTGGCGAGCTTGATACGCGGATCGAGACGTTGGAGGTGCTGCGGGACAAGCTTGATAATTGTATCGGGTGCGGGTGTTTGTCGTTGAAGAAATGCAAATTGTATAATCCGCAGGATCGTGCGGCGACGAAGGGTGTCGGGCCGCGATATCTGTTGGGAGACACGCCGGAATAGGGGCAAGCGATCGGGGCGCGGGCGGGATTTGGATATTTGGACGAAAAAGAAACGCAAAGGTGGCGCGCCGAAATTTAGGCGATGTTTGCGCCGAGAATACGGTGTTGCCAGAGGTTTTGTGTCTGGGTGATGTGCATTGGTAGGGCATTCGGGGTTTGCGGCATGGGGGTTTCCAGGGTGATGAATTGCTGCGCGGCGATCCACAACCCGCCATGAGCGACGATCAAGGTGTCGGGACCTTGGGCGATGGCGTTTTGCATGGCGCCCCAGACGCGGGCGGCGAAATCATTGAAATGTTCGCCGTTGGGCGGGGTGTAATTGCCGGTCCAGTAGTGGGGCACCCAATCGCCGTAGGGTTCGCCCTGATGGTCGCCGAGGTGACATTCGCGCAGATCATCATCAAAAGTGACCGGAATATTGACCGTCGCAGCGACGGCATTGGCGGTATCGCGGACCCGCGACAGCGGGCTGCTGATGATGCGTTTAATCGGTTCGTGACGCAGGATTTCGGCGGCGCGTTTTGCCTGTGCGCGGCCGGTTTCGTTGAGCCGGGAATCGGCCTGTCCCTGAATGATTTTGTCTTTGTTCCACTGGGTTTGGCCGTGGCGCAGGAAGTAGAATGGGGTGGATTTGGACATTTTGGTCTCGTGTGTTGGGGGCGCGATATTGCCAACATGGTTGGAAACGGGGGCAAGGGCAACCGGGAGGTTTTAGAGGGTGCGTGTGCTTCCTGCTGCTGCAAGGCCTGCCAGAAACAGGCCGGCGGCGCCGGTTCGATTAACCACAATGAGGATTTTTGGCTGTCCAAGACGATGGCGAAACGCGCGCGAGGAACAGCCACAGTAGGCTATTTGCAGTGGCGACGGCGACGAATGTGAGAACCAAAATGGCGAACTGGGCGAATAACGGGTGCCCGATTGTGATGAATTGTGGCACAAATGCCATGTGGAAAACCGGGCCTTTGGGATTAAGGGCGCTAATCAGAAATGCCTGCCCGAATGCCGATTTATTGCGGGATACCATGGTTTCTTGCGCCCATTCCATGTCGCCAAACGGCGCGGTCCATAATTTATAGGCGAGCCACAAAAGGTATCCGGCCCCGATGATTTTGAGGATTGAAAACAGGGTGGCCGACGCCATGACAATTGCCCCCGCGCCCGCAAGCGAGACCGACATTGCCACGAACGCCCCCGCAGATATGCCGGCAACCGTCGCGGCGCATGAATTGCGGTGCTGTTTTAACGCGCAGCTTATTGTCAGGATGACGTTGGGTCCCGGAATGAGGACAACGGCCGCGCTTGCCAAGGGAAACTCTGAACAACAT
>JAUZRV010000172.1 GCA_030950105.1 Rhodobacterales bacterium
TGACGAGACGAACAACCTCATGTGAAGTGGTTGTTGCCAACACAGGAGCCTCCGGCGGGGATATTTTTGCGAAAAAGAAACCCGAAAGTGCGCCTCGTCTTACAATTGCAAAACGAGGCGGCTTCTCTTTCGGCGGCCATCGGCGTCCCCGCCTGTTCCGCACCTCAAACTACTGTCAGTTTTATTAAAATTTGGTTTCTTTTTCGCAAAAATATCCCCGCCGGAGGCTCCTGTGTTGGCAACAACCACTTCACATGAGGTTGCTCGTCTCGTCAGCCTTCGTCTTTGAGCAACATAACCAGTGCCACAATCGTTAGCCCTATCCCGCCCAGAACCAACACTGGCGGCACGCCATGGCCCAGCAAGAGCTCCCAAACAATCACCCATGTCGGTGTTAAATACGTATATGCCATCACCTTTGCCGCAGGCAGGCGCAACACCGAAAACTGTAACAAGACAAATGTCATCGAGCTTGCGAAAACCGATATATAGATCAGGGTCACCCAAACGATTATCGGCAATGCGTGCCAGTCCGTTTTCGCGATATCACCAAGTGCCCAAATCGTGATCACGACAAATCCGGCAAGCAGCATCCCAAAAGTAAAAACCAATGCCGGCTCGCCACGGTTCAATTTGCGCACCAACGGTGTATAGACCGCATGCGCGACACAACCGACAAAATAGATCACTTCGCCTTTTCCGATATTGAACCGCAGCAACGCCGCAATATCCGCCCGGAAAATCACCCAAATTGCCCCGACTGCCCCGATCGCCAGCGCAAGTGCTGTATGGGATGTTGTGATTTGGCGCAGTAGAAAATAAGCGAAAAACGCCGACATTAACGGGGTTAGGGTAAACACCGCAGCGGTTGATACCGGCGTCGCGGTTTTCAATCCCTCGAACATCAGCACAAAATAGCCGGCAAATATCGCCCCCAACAGGAAATAACGCCAAGGGGCGGAAAAATAACTGCGATAATTCTGGCGTGACAAGGCCCCGCTGGCGACGGCGGCAATGCCGACAATCACCGCTGCTATGGCAAAACGTGCCGAGTTCAATGCCGCGGGGGCGATATGGTTGGCCGCCATGCTTCCCAATGAAAACGATCCGGCGACCAGCGCTGAAAACAACAACATCGCCATATGGCCGCGCAGCGCCTGACTGCGTGCCTCGGTCATGATGTTTCCCAATTTTTGGCTTGTTCCTTCAAGAACGTCAAAAACGTCTGCACCTTTATTGTCCGGTGAATATCCATATGCGTCACAAGCCACAGCGGCGCCGCCCAATCAGGTTTCGACGCGCACACTTTTACCAAATCCTGATTTCCCTGCGCAAAAAACTCCGTTAGAAAGCCGATACCAATGCCGCTCACGATTGCCTGCTCAAGCGAATTTACATCGTTACTCCGAAACATTATCCGGTCAGCAGGCACATTTTCAGCCATCCAGCGCGAAAACCCCGCCCGTAAATTTGGCTGATCTGACCTGACAAAGCGATGGTTGGCTAAATCCTTCTCTGATTTGGGGATGCCAAACCTCCCGAGGTAGGCCTTGCTTGCATACAACCCTATTTTCTGGGTCGAAAACACCTGCACGATATTATCCGGCTGCTCGGGTGGCGCACCGGCCCGGACCGCAACATGGGCCTCGCCATATTCAAGTCGAAACAGCCGTTCATCGGTTAAATATCGTAGGGAAATTTCGGGGTATAATTCCTGAAATCTGGCCAGCACCGGCACCATCCTCCGGCTAAGCGCATCAAGCGATGTAATCACCAACTCACCGGAAACCGCATTGCCGCGCCCCTTGATACGCCCCTCGATTTGCGAAAACTGTTCGTCCGTAGCTTGTGCAACTTGCAACAAATCGGTGCCTGCTTCTGTCGCTGTATACCCGCGCGCATGGCGTTGAAAGAGTTTAACCCCAAGCCGCCCTTCAAGCGTATCAATATGGCGGATCACCGTGGCATGATGCACCCCTAGTGCCTCGGCCGCTGCCGAAACCGTGCCAAATTTCACCACATGAAAAGCCGTGCGAATTTCGTTCCAGTCTTCGATAACGCGGTTCCTCGGGTTCGACGGGTTAAAACCGACCTGTCTGCTTTGGTTGCTTTTTATCTGTGCATTTTCGCACATTATCCCTCAAGTTTCGCCAATTGCGTTCTTGAATGCAAAGGAAATCTTCAGGTCACAAAATCACCAGCAGAACCACACACGTCAACAACCATTGAAATTCTGGAAAAGGTCCCTAAAAATGACCGGAACTGTTTTGCATATAGATGGCTCTGCCCGCCACCACCATCGTCACGCGGGATTTATCACAAGGTATTGCGTCGGCATGACCTTTCAATATGGTGAAATT
>JAUZRV010000173.1 GCA_030950105.1 Rhodobacterales bacterium
ATTTTTCCTGCATCTCAGGATCTGAAAAATCCGAAATGTCTTTGGTGCCAAATTGCTTTTGCGCGTAATCTTTAAAAGTGCTCAATTGCAAATCAAGATCCAACTGCCCAAAACTTGCAGGCAATCCCAGCGCCGTTTCAAAAACCGACCGGAGCGGCGGCGTGCCCATTATTTTAAACCATTTGGTATCGTTGCTTTCTGTGCCCTCGGCCACATTTGCCAATTCGCGCTCAGTATAGAGCGCAAGACGCATGTTTTCATCCTGATCCCCCACCGCGACTTCAAATTGCTGCGCCCGGTATTGCGCGGTTATTTTAGCCCCAAAATCCGATATTTTCGTGCTCGGCGTGTCAAAGTTTCCGAACCCAAAGGCCGCCGAAAATTCCTTGTAGCGGTCATCCGCCAGCCGATTCGCCAATGCACCATCGGTCAAAGTGCCTTCTTCGAGGATTTTTTTAACGTAGAACTTGCTATCTATATCGGCATCAAGCCCAAACGCACCAAGCGCCACACGTAGCAACCTACGGTCTGCTACCAACTCCTCGGCGGTGTCAATCTCGCCTATTTTTGCTTCAAAATAATCGGTGTCGCGGGTGATTTCCGAAGACTTCTGAAACGCATTATTTTGCGCTTCATAAGTCCTCTCGAGAAATTTCCAGCCAACAAGACCGCTGCTTGGTATGACCGGCTGGAACCCAATCATGACAGGCGTGCGGCAAACAACCGCTCCTCCCGCGGAAGCAACCCGCGAAGCGCCTTAAGGCACTGATAATACTGATCATCTAAAACCGCTTCGGACGCTTTGGCCAACAAGGCCCGACTGTCTGAATCGGTCAAAATCTGGCTCAATTCTTCAATGTTACGTAGCATTTTATGTCGCGACGCTTCCGCAGTTTCATCCCCTGTCAACACAAGTTGTGCCGCATAACACACACGACGCACGGGCGTATTGGCGTCTTCGGGATGGATGGCGTCGCGCAAACGCAGGATATTTGCGTTCGGCGTCACAATCGACAACCGACTACGCCGATCACCATTTTCGATAACTGCGCCATTGATCAATATACGTTCTTTTGGCGAAAGTTTTAAAACCAGACCACCCATTATCCTGCTCCTTGGCGTAGGCCGCGCATGACGGCTGCGTTGACTTCCAGCAGCGGCGCAACAGACGCGCTATTGCGTAAAACCTCGCGTGAATGTTTTTGGGTGAATTCGGCCAAATAGAATATGCGCGCGCGCAAATCTTTAGGGAGCCCATTGTCTTTATCGGCAACATCAACCGCAAGAAGCGTCCAGAGTTTTCGATTATCATGTATAGCCATTGCCAAGGCCGGAAATCCCGTTTTCCCTTTCAAAGCAGCGGCTTTGAGGCGGTGCGTGATATTGGCAAAAACTTCGTATTCGGTTCCCCGTGGCGTTCTGATCGGGGCCGATTTATTTGTGTAGGCGCGGCGCGCTAAATTCTGAGCGTTCACAGCGTGTCCTTCCAGTAAAAGCGTTTTAGTATTGAAATTCAGGGGCGCGGCTTTGCACGCCCCTGATTAAACGCTCCGATTTACCGGAACAGTGACAACAGGGCCTGTGGGCCTTGGTTGGCAATCGACAGGGATTGCACACCCAACTGTTGCTGAACTTGCAGCGCTTGCAAACGGGCAGATGCTTCTTCCATATTGGCATCAACCATTGCGCCAATACCAGTGGTAAGCGAATCGGTCAGACCAGAGATGAAATCACCCTGTGTCGCGATCCGTTTCTCGGAAGACCCAAGCGCCGCGGCCGCATCAATCGAGGTGTCGATCAAGTTCTCGATAGAAGCCAAGGCATTGGTTGCACCCAAAGCCGTCGAAACGTTAATGCCTGCCATTGCACCCAAGCCGCCAGAACCAGTGTTGGTAAACTGAGCAGAAACAGCCAAATCAACCGTACCGGCATTCGTGAAGTCAAGTTGGCCAGGGTTGCCGCTGTTATAGTCAACAGTCAATCCAGCAACACCAAGGCCATCAATGGCCTTCTTCAAACCTACGGCCACCAAATCAGACGTTGTTGTTGCAGCAACATCGTCAGCGGTAATCGTGTATGACGCCTGCTGATCACCAATTCGGACACTTACTTTGTCGCCAGCAACAAACGCAGCGCCAGCCGTATCATCGATGAGGATATCAACAGCAACACCGGTACCACCGGCAGCATCAAGGGAAAATGCAACCGTGTCACCCGCAGCGGATGCATTTGTCGATCCCCCAAAGACATTATTCGCCGTATAGCCGCCAGTTGACAGATCCTGACCTGTCACAGTGATAGAAGACGCAGTTACCGCTCCCGAAGCATCACGATCCAGAGAGGACAAGACATCCGCATTGGCCGTTGCGCCATCAACAAGGTTCAGGCCGTTAAACTGCGCCGCAGATACAACCGACGCAATCTGATCCTTGAGCGCGGTAACGTCTGCATTGATTTTGGTCCGGTCAACGTTGTCTTCTTGTGCGGCAACAATTTTGCCTTTCATTTCGGTCAACAGGTCGGTGATCGTTTCCGAGGCCTGACGGGCCACCGCAACCGATGCTTCGCCAAGCGACAGACTGTCGGAAATCGCTTTAAAGCCTTTCACGTCGGATTCCATCACCTTGGAAATCGCCCAAACGGCCGAATTACCCTTGGCTGAACTCACCTTCTTACCCGTCGAAATCTGGTTTTGAACGTCGGACAGGCCACTGTTGATGGATTTCAGAGTTTGCAGTGCAACCATGGCACTGTTGTTTGTCAGAATGCTGGACATAGCATATATTCCTTAAGTCAAAGGCGCTTTTGCGCCGTTACACATCCCGCCCCCCACGGGACGGATCCAAAGTGTCGTTCTGACAGTTACAGCAGGATTGGGTTTCCCGTTTTGGTTTCCCCCGGTTCACCCGAATGCTGTGCCACCCGATGATCGGATGCAGGAACATCATGCGGTCGCAATTGCTAACAGCCCCCTAACCCCTTCCTTTCGTGTGTTTGGCATTTGATATAAATCGGATCACGCCCGTTTCTCGACTTTGTTTTCACGCAATGCCTGAATTGTGGTCTTGCGACCCTTTTCGTCATAGGTATCAAGTGATTTGCGGATTCTGCGCAAGGTGCTCATCCGGTTGGCCACCGCTCTGATTCCTTGCAATGCCCCATCCAGTAGCGCCTGATTGCGCGTCACTTTCCCGCGCAAATCATCCAGAGACTGCTGTTCTGACGGCGCGCAGGCATTAAGCCGGTCAATAAGGGATTCCTTCTCGTCCAGCAGCCGGGTTATCACATCGAGATTGCCCTCGAGAAGCGCCGCACGCTCCTTTTCCAACAGATCGTCGAGGGAATTGATAATATCTTGGGGTGAATCAGTTGTCATTTTCTCGCTCCTTCAAAGCTTGATACAGGGATTCGGCCAATCCGATTCCGCCACTCTTTACCATTTCACGCGCTTGCGCATCGCGCAGATACGACGAAAATTGGTCTTCGCCAGTGCCGCCGCCAAATTCCTCGGATAGTTTGCCCAAACCGGCACCTTTTAACATTTCCGATAGAAATCCGGCCTCAAGAGCCTCCGCAGCCTCCCTTAATGCTCTGTCACGCGCTGCCGGAATCCTTGCGGACTCTTCCGCAAGGGAGGCACCATTTGGTTTTTCGGGGGCCAACGCGCCACGCAATGGACGAACATCAACCGGCGGAACCCCGGAAAGATATGAAATTTCAGTCACTGGAATATCTCCAATTCAACAGATTTTTTCCAGTTTGCGCCGATATCGGTAAATATCTGGTAACCAAGAACGCAGATAGTGGGGGCACTGAGGAAGAATTCTTGGAGATGATATGTTAAACACCCCCTTGGCCGCTCTGTCGCCAACATCTGCGCCCGAAACCGCCAAATCGGCCACCAAGCCCGACAAACCCCGACAGGATGCCATCGGACAGGCGACCCGTGACGATGCCGAAAACGGCAAAGGCTTCTCCGAGTTTTATCAAGAGGCCGACACCTCACAAGGGCCAAAACAGGCGTCAAACGATCCGCAACAAATTGACCAGCCAGATCTGCGCGATGGTAAACCTGATCAAGCCACTGCAACCTCCGACGGCCCGGCTTCCGCCGACTCGGATTTGATCTCGTCTGATCTTATCGATTTCGAGGCGACCCTCATTGCACCTCAAAACGCCAATTATGACGCCGATCCATTGGCCGCCAAAAATACCGGTTTTGCCATCCCGACAACGGGAGGAACGGTAGAAACCGCCGTGATCGCTGACGCATCTGGTTTCCCGCCCTTACGACAGGGCCAAATTACGCCTGCCGCCGGCTTGCCTGTTTCAACGGCCAATAATACCACCCTTGCGGCAACACCCACGCGCCCTCAACCGGTCCCATCGGCAGACCCGAATATCCTTCCTGTCCAAAATATCGCGGCCTTGAACCAATCGCAAACCAGCACAACAAATGACGTCTTATTGGCCCCTAAAAACACCGTTTCGCACTCGATCACAGATCCACTTTCGCAGATAATAAACCCGACATTGCGCACGGCTTCAAACGGGGGGCTTGCGCCTGAAATGGACGCGCGCCCTATTGATGGGCAGGGCTTTTCAACACCCGGTGCAACGGAACAATCCAAATCCGTGCCTCCTCTGGCGACTGCAAATCCATCGCAATCGTTGGGAATGATCAAAATGAACAACCCACCGTCACAACCGCCAAATGCCACACACACCGCAACGGTCCTTCCCGACACGACCAGAACGGTGGTTTCTGAAACGGTTTCCGGTTCGGGCGCTGCGGCGCAATTGCAAACAGCCAATGCACTTGTTCAAAATCCACAGGTCATCGTTTCGAACCTTGGACAACAGCAAACCGCCACAGCGAGAAACCGCGATTCGCGCACGTCTCTGCCACCAACCGCCGAAAGTGCTGCGATTGCCGCACGCGCAAACACCACAATACCGACGAATTCGAAACCAGGCGCCCCACAAACCGCAACGCCCGCCAATGCTTTGGCTCTTTTGGATCATTCAAAACCGGGCGAGGCCGCCATTAAATGGCAGGCCGACGCAGAATTGGCGTTTGATCCAAAACTGGATCCACGGGCCGCCGTTACCGGCACAGGAATCGGCACCTCGCGCAGTGATCCGGTTTTTCATCGCCCTGAAATCCCCCGACAGGTCGCCGCTCAACTCGCCGATATTGCCCAGCGTATCGCCGGAAAATCGGTTCAACTCTCCCTAAACCCAGAAGAACTTGGCCGGGTGAAATTAAGCCTGACACCAGCAGAAACCGGCATGGTGGTTACGGTGGTTGCCGAACGCGGTGAAACTCTCGATCTTATGCGCCGCAACATTGATATCCTCGCTCAGGAATTTCGCGCTATTGGCTATGACGACATCAGTTTCTCCTTTGGCCAGCAAAACAGTGATTCGGCCGGACATTCGCCGGACGACACCGGAGATCCCCCATTTTCCGCCGCCAAAACCGATGGCCCAATGGTGGCCGACCAACAGAAACCCTATCAAATATCGCTCTCGCCAACCGACGGCATAGATATACGCGTATAAAGGAAACATTATGGAAATCTCGACCAACACACCAACTGTCCCCGCCACGCCACCGCCAACAACACAGCCCCCCGCAGCAAACGATTTGCTGGCCTCTGATTACCTGACTTTTTTGAACATGCTCGCCGTTCAAATGCAGAACCAAGACCCACTCAACCCGATTGATTCAACCGATTTTTCCACACAGCTCGCGCAATTTTCTGCCCTCGAACAACAGGTCAAAACCAATGACCTGCTCACCGGCCTTGGCGCTCAAATGACACTTTCCGGCATGTCCGAACTGGCCGGATGGGTCGGCATGGAGGCGCGCACCATCGCACCCGCACAATTCGATGGTGACCCGATCACACTGATCCCAAGCCCGGCTAGCCTTTCTGACAAAACCTTCCTTATCGTGCGCGACGAAGCTGGCGCTGTGGTTCAACGCAAGGAAATTCCGGTTTCGGCTGCCCCTTACGTTTGGGACGGCATTGACGATAGCGGCAGTGCTTTCCCCGATGGCCTTTATTCTTTTGAAGTCGAAAGTCAGGCCAACGGCGAAATCCTAGACACGACAAATGTGGCAAATTATGCCCAAATTGTCGAAGCACAAACCAACAACGGCCAAGTTATATTGGTCATGGAAGGCGGCGCCCGGGTTGAGGCCGGTGCCGTTACCGCCCTGCGTAACCCGCTGCTGTCCCCCTAGAAAAACTCAGCAATCAGCATCATGAAAACAGCGCCGACAATCCCGCCAACAAGGCCCCATAGCACGGGGCCGTTGCGGGGTTGTGCGGCTGGTTTTGGCGAGGCAGTCGATTGATTTACCAATAGGGTTTCCACCATGGCTGGCAATCTCGGCCCGAACCGCGCCAAAACTCTTGCAGTTTTGGCCAGATCCCGCGCCAGTGCCTTTGGCCCGATACTACCCTTGATATAATCCTCGACAACGGGCCGCGCCACTTCCCAGATATTGATATCGGGACTTAGAGACCGCGCAACCCCTTCAACTACAACCATCGTGCGTTGCAACAGGATCAATTCGGTTCGCGTTTCCATGCCGAATCTCTCTGTCACTTCAAACAGATAGCTGAACAAACGCCCCATCGACATATTGGCCGCATCCATCCCGAATATCGGTTCGCCAACGGCCCGCAATGCACGCGCAAATTCATCCACATCGCGGTCCGCGGGCACATATCCCGCCTCGAAATGCACCTCTGCCACCCGTTGATAATCGCGCTGGATAAACCCGAACAGGATTTCCGCATAGACCCGCCGCGTATATTCGTCGATATGCCCCATGATGCCAAAATCATAGGCTATTATATCGCCATTCGCCGCAACCTTAAGGTTCCCTTGATGCATATCGGCGTGGAAAAATCCGTCGCGCAACGCATGCGACAAAAACAGTTGCAGCACCCGTTCGCCCAACACCACCCGGTCATGCCCTGCCGCGTCCAGCGCCGCATTATCGCCAAGCGCCGCACCCTCGGCCCAACTCATCGTCATCACCCGACGGCCCGACAATTGCCAATCAATAACCGGTAATTGAAATCCGGCATCATTCGACGTATTGGCCGCAAATTCCGATGCCGACGCCGCCTCAAGCCGCAAATCCAGCTCGCCCAGAACCACGCCTTCAAAATGTTCGATCACATCCGAAGGCCGCAACCGCCGCGATGCCGGTGCCAGAAATTCAATCATCGACGCCGCAAAATAAAACGCGTCGATATCCATGCGAAACGCTTTTTCAATACCTGGCCGCAGCACTTTGATCGCCACTTCTTCGCCGGTGCTGACCAACCGCGCGCGATGCACCTGTGCAATGCTCGCCGCCGCCACGGCATCGCTAAATTCGCTAAACACCTCGCGCACCGGCATCTCGAGTTCATCCCGCACCGATTGTTTGGCCACTTCTGTGGAAAACGCGGGCAATTTATCCTGCAATACCCGCAATTGCACCGCCAATTCGCCCCCCACAACATCGGGGCGCGTCGACAATATTTGCCCGAATTTGATATAGGCCGGTCCCAAAACCGAAAGCGCGCGGGTGATCGGCGGCATGTCGGGATCGCCCTTCAACCCCAGCCATTGAAACGGCCACACCAGCGTGCGCAACGCGATCCGCACCAAAGGCGGCGCCTCGAACGCATCGAGAATCGCCTTCATCGCGCCGGTGCGCTCTAGCGTGGCACCGGTGCGGATCAACCGCCAAATATTATGTGGTCCGCGCATATTATAGCTTCCAACCGGAATGAAGCGCCGCCACGCCCATAGTCATGTTACGATATTTCGCATTGCCAAATCCGGCATCTTTGACCATCTGCAAAAACGTCTCCTGATCTGGAAAATTTCTTATAGATTCAACAAGATACTGATATGAATCGCGATCATTTGCAATCAACTGCCCCATCCGCGGAATCACATTAAACGAATATTTGTCATAGGCCCATTGCATCGCCGGCGTGGGAAGCTGCGAAAATTCCAGCGCCATCAACCGCCCACCGGGGCGCAACACGCGGTATGCTTCGGTCAGTGCCTCAAAGGGCCGCGTCACATTGCGAATCCCGAAACTAATCGTATAGACATCAAATGTGTTGTCCTTGAACGGCAACGCCATCGCATCGCCCACGATCCAGTCGAGGTTCTCCGCGCGTTGCTCCGCCTCGGCCCGTTTGCGCCCCTCCACCAACATCGGTTCGGTGATGTCAAGAACCGTAGCATGGGCCGCCGCCCCGCCGTTTTTACCCGCGCGTTCCAAAAACCGAAACGAAATATCGCCGGTCCCGCCCGCGACATCCAATAACGTCTGCCCCGCCCGTGGGGCCAGCCAATCCATCATCGCCTCTTTCCAGATGCGGTGGATGCCCATGCTCATCACGTCGTTCATCACGTCGTATTTTGACGCCACGCTGCCAAACACACCCTGCACCCGTCCGGCCTTTTCGCCTTCGGGAACGGTTTCAAATCCGAAATGTGTGGTTTTTTCACTCATTTTTGCACTCATGGCTTGCTGTCCTTGTTATCTTGTTCTTCATATATCCTTTGCAAGGCACGACACAACGTGCAGTTTGATAATGTGCTGTTTTGACAGGAGCCGCCCCAATGCCCGAACTTCCCGAAGTAGAAACCGTGCGCCGTGGCCTTGCCCCCGTGATGGAAGGTGCGAAAATCGCCGCCGTCGCCGTCAACCGCCCCGATCTACGCTGGCCTTTTCCCGAAAACATGGCCGCGCGCCTGACCGGTACCACCGTTATCGCCCTGCGCCGCCGTTCAAAATACATCCTTTGCGACCTTTCCAGCGGCGAATCTCTGCTGATTCACCTCGGCATGTCCGGTTCCATGTTGATCACTGGCGATCCCTTGGGCAATTTTGCGCCCGATCACCCGGCCCCCAAAAAACACGATCACGTGGTTTTCGACATGGATAATGGCGCGCGCATTACCTTTAATGACCCCCGCCGATTCGGCGCCATGGACCTGCTTGATACCGCCACCGCCGAGGCCCACAAACTCCTCGCCGCGCTTGGTCCCGAACCACTTGGCAATACCTTCGACGAAACCTACCTTGCCGCCGCCCTCAAGGGCCGAAAATCTCCGATAAAATCCGCCCTTCTGGATCAACGCATCATCGCCGGCTTGGGCAATATCTATGTCTGCGAGGCGCTTTACCGCGCCCGTATCTCGCCCAAACGCCTCTCGGGGCAGGTTTCCGCGCGACGCTTGGCCGCACTGGTGCCAATCATCCGCGATGTGCTGCAAGAGGCCATAGAAGCCGGTGGTTCCTCGCTCAAGGATTTCCGCCAAACCAGCGGCGAACTGGGTTATTTTCAACATCGTTTTGCGGTCTACGATCACGAGGGCGATTCCTGCCCGACCCCCGATTGCACCGGCACCATTGCCCGAATCGTCCAATCGGGACGCTCATCTTTCTATTGCGCGCAATGCCAAAGATAGCTTGATCAGCGCGCCAAATTCAGTCACCACTTGTAACCTACTGAAACAAAGAAAGCGCACCCTATGGCCTATGAGACAATCATTGTTGATGTGTCCGACCACATTTGCCTGATCAAACTCAATCGTCCGGACGCCTTGAACGCTCTTAATCTCGAGTTGCTCAAAGAATTGGTAACCGCGCTGCAAGACGCCCAGAAAAACGACAAGGTGCGCTGCATCGTGATCACTGGATCGGAAAAGGCATTTGCCGCCGGTGCCGATATCAAAATGATGTCCGAGCAAAATTTTGTCGATGTCTTTCTCGGGGATCTGTTTACCGAAGAAAGCGACGCGATTGGCCGTATTCGCAAACCGATTATCGCGGCTGTGTCGGGCTATGCCCTTGGCGGCGGGTGCGAACTTGCGATGATGTGCGATTTCATTATCGCCTCTGAAACCGCCAAATTCGGCCAACCCGAAATCAATCTTGGCGTCGTTGCCGGTATGGGCGGCACGCAGCGCCTGACCCGTTTGGTCGGCAAAGCCAAAGCGATGGATATGAACCTCACTGGCCGTTTCATGGATGCCGCCGAGGCCGAACGCGCCGGTCTTGTTTCGCGCGTCGTGCCCACCAAGAAATTGATGGATGAAACCATGAGCGCCGCCCAGAAGATTGCCGAAAAGTCCCTGATCACCTCTATGGTCGTCAAGGAATGTGTCAATCGCGCGCTGGAAACCACGTTGACCGAGGGTCTGTTGTTTGAACGCCGGGTGTTCCACTCGTTGTTTTCCACCGAGGACCAAAAAGAGGGCATGAACGCCTTCATGGAAAAACGCGAGGCACAATTTCGCGATAAATAGCACCTACAAACTGCAATCAATCCTGCGCACCCTGTTGACTTGCACCCGAGTCGGCCTTAAGGACGCGTTTCGAGATACACCGACCCGTATAGTTAGGACCAAGACCTATGGCTAATTCACCACAAGCGAAGAAACGCGCCCGTCAAAACGAACGCCGTGCCGCTGTGAACAAAACGCGCCGCACGCGCATCCGCACATTTCTGCGTAAAGTAGAAGAAGCGATTGCATCCGGCGATAAAGACAATGCGTCTGCCGCTCTGCGCGCAGCACAGCCCGAGTTGATGCGTGGCGTCACCAAAGGCCTTTTCCACAAAAAGACAGTATCGCGCAAAATGTCGCGTCTGTCGGCCCGTGTAAAAGCGATCGCATAAATCATCTTCGACCCAAGTCGTTGATCTAAAAGGCACCGCTGCAAGCGGTGCCTTTTTTGTTGCCTGCCTCACAATTATATCCCGAAAAACACCCCGAGAGATTCTTTTCGACAAACCTACGAGTCAAGAGAGAAGATATGTTGCTCCCTCCCCATCCCTATTGCTAAATTCTCATTGCGAGTCACTTCGCCACCAAGATTCTCTGGGGGGACAGATTTAACAACACCGGCCTTCGACCTGTTTTTACAGGCCGTAACAGAACTTTTATGCCGTTTGTTGTGAAGGGTTTCCCTTCGATCTTCCTCTTGGAAATGCATCGGATATGCACCGTTCTAGCGCTGTTAAATGCGTGTTTCCGGCGCGCTAAATTGCACGGCGATTTGAGAGATCGGATCGCCCCATACATAGCGCCCAGATCGGTGTTGTCGCCCGTAAGTAGGCCAACACTACCCGTTACATGTTTGTGGCGGATGGGGTCTTCGGGTTTGCCTTGTGGAATTGTGATCGCCACCTCCGGTTGGCTACCGGCAGGTGAACGCTGCGGCTTTGGGGGCTGTGGCAATTGGGGCCGGTAACTTGAGATACGTTTTTGGATCGGGATAACATGACACAGCAACAATTGGGCGAGCAGTGGAACAAGCAATGGGGCGCACTCAAAGAAACCCTTCTTGAAACAATCGGCAGCAACAATTTCACCAATTGGATTGAACCGCTCGAATTTGCCCATGTCACCGATGGCGTCGCCTTGTTTCATGTTCCGACAAATTTTCTGGGCAACTACGTTTCCCAAAACTTTGGCGACCTGATTTTGCACAAACTGGCTGATCACGGCATCAATGTGCGCCGCGTCCATTTTCAAGTGCCTGCCAAATCGGCCCCTCGAACATCAACCCGTTCTGCGCCCCGCGCAAAATCCGGCGCTTACCAGGCCAGAGCGCGCGCCCTTTCTTCCTCTACCCCGGACGCCCGCACCCCAAACACCGGCGGCGAGGCCCTGCGCGATGACACCCTTCCCGGTGCGCCGCTCGATTCACGTTTTACCTTTGACACATTCGTTGTCGGCAAACCGAATGAACTCGCCCATGCGGCGGCCAAGCGCGTCGCCGAAGGCGGCCCTGTCACCTTCAACCCGCTGTTTCTTTACGGCGGTGTCGGTCTTGGTAAAACCCACCTGATGCACGCGGTCGCCCATGAATTGCAAACCCGCCGCCCCGATCTCAACGTGGTTTACCTCTCTGCCGAACAATTCATGTATCGCTTTGTTCAGGCGTTGCGGGATCGCAAAATGATGGATTTCAAGGAATTGTTCCGTTCGGTCGATGTGCTCATGGTTGACGATGTCCAATTCATCGCCGGCAAGGATTCCACCCAAGAGGAGTTCTTTCACACCTTCAACGCCCTCGTTGATCAACGCAAACAAATCATCATTTCCGCCGATCGCGCCCCCGGCGAGATTAAGAACCTCGAAGATCGCATAAAATCGCGTTTGCAATGCGGCCTTGTTGTTGATCTGCATCCGACGGATTACGAATTGCGCCTTGGCATCCTGCAAACCAAAGTCGAACAGTATCGCAATGATTATCCCGGTCTGGTGCTCAATGATGGCGTTCTCGAATTTCTGGCGCATCGCATTTCCACCAATGTGCGCGTCCTCGAAGGAGCCCTGACCCGCCTGTTTGCTTTTGCCTCACTTGTGGGCCGCGAAATCACCATGAAACTGACGCAGGATTGTCTCGCCGATGTTTTGCGCGCCTCGGAACGCAAACTTACCGTCGAAGAAATCCAGCGCAAAGTATCGGACCATTACAACATTCGCCTGTCTGATATGATTGGCCCGAAACGCATTCGTTCCTATGCGCGCCCGCGTCAGGTGGCAATGTATCTGTGTAAAAAAATGACGAGCCGCTCACTTCCGGAAATCGGGCGTCGTTTTGGCGGTCGTGATCACACCACAGTGATGCATGGCGTCAAACGCATCGAGGAGTTGAAAATTCAAGATGGCCAGATCGCCGAAGATTTGGAGCTTTTGCGCCGCTCTCTCGAAGCATAAGCCCCTAAAGCCGTCAGCGCCCTTGACCCTCCCGCCAATACATTGGACAACTCAACAAAACACTTGAGACGTTGGGGGAATACGCTATCGTGCCCCTCCGCACTATGTAGACTTGGAGAAGCCTGAGCATGAAACTTAGCATCGAACGCAGCGCATTGCTCAAGGCAATATCACAGGCACAATCGGTCGTGGAGCGACGTAATACGATCCCGATCCTTGCCAATGTTCTGATCGAGGCCGAAGGTGACACTGCGCATTTCCGTGCCACCGACCTTGATATCGAAGTCGTCGACAAAGCCACTGCCGTGGTTGAACGCGCCGGGGCCACCACGGTTTCCGCGGTCACCCTGCATGAAATCGTGCGCAAACTGCCCGATGGCGCATTGGTCAACCTGATTGACGATGGCGCAACCGGCCGCCTCGCGGTTGAAGCGGGCCGTTCCAAATTCTCGTTGGCAACCTTGCCCAAAGAAGATTTTCCGGTAATGGCCAGCTCTGAATATGCGTCGAATTTCTCGATCGCGGCGCCGGCCCTGCGCCGGTTGTTCGACAAATCCAAATTCGCCATTTCCACCGAGGAAACCCGTTATTATCTGAACGGCGTTTATATGCATGTGTCCGATGCCGATGGCGGTCAGGTTCTGCGCTGCGTTGCCACCGACGGTCACCGTTTGGCGCGCATTGATACCGACCTTCCCGATGGGGCAAGTGCGATGCCCGGCGTGATCGTGCCGCGCAAAACCGTGAATGAATTGGCCAAGCTGCTCAATGATGACGACTTGAAAATCGCCGTGTCCGTATCGGAAACCAAGGTCCGTTTTGCCACGCCGGATGTGACCCTGACGTCCAAAGTCATCGACGGAACCTTCCCCGATTACACCCGCGTTATTCCCCAAGGCAACACCCGTAAGCTCGAGGTTGATGCATCGGAATTTGCCAAGGCTGTTGATCGCGTGGCCACCGTATCTTCCGAACGCTCGCGCGCGGTGAAATTGACCTTGGATGAGGATCGCTTGATCCTTTCGGTCAATGCCCCCGATGCCGGTGCCGCCGAAGAAGAATTGGCAGTGGCCTATGGCGATGAGTCCCTCGAAATCGGGTTCAACGCCAAATACCTGCTTGAAATCGCGTCGCAGGTTGATCGCGAAAATGCGGTATTCATGTTCAATTCGTCGGGTGATCCGACATTGATGCGCGAAGGCAATGATACCAGTGCGATTTATGTCGTCATGCCGATGCGTGTATAAGTGCGCTGCACCAAAAGAGATTCCGGCCTCCGGCGGGGATATTTTTACGAAAAAGAAACCCAGTAGAGAACCGCAGTGAATGGCTAGTCTTGCGCTTTCAGAGCTGAAGCTGTCGCATTTTCGTTCGCATAAACACGCGCGCATTGATGCCGACGGGCGGCCCGTTGTTCTCTATGGTCCCAATGGGGCCGGTAAAACCAATATCCTCGAAGCGGTATCACTGTTTTCCCCCGGTCGCGGTTTGCGCCATGCCAGTGCCGCCGATATGGCGCGGCGGCCCGAATCTCTGGGCTGGAAGCTCAGCGGTGTATTGCACTCCTTGCACCAGATCCACGAGATTGACATTACTTGCCAAGAGGGCGGCGCGCGGCAGGTTCGTATTGATGAAAAGGCGGCACCGCAACTGGCCCTTGGCCGCATTGCCCGCGTGCTCTGGTTGGTGCCGTCGATGGATCGTTTATGGATTGAGGGGGCCGAGGGGCGGCGGCGGTTTCTCGATCGCATCACCATGAGTTTTACCCCCGCACACGGCGACGCCACCCTTGCCTATGACAAGGCCATGCGCGAACGCAATCGCCTGCTCAAGGATATGGTGCGCGACCCGCATTGGTATCGCGCGCTTGAAACCCAGATGGCCGAAGCGGGCGCGGTGATCCATGCCAATCGGCAAGCGGCGTTGGTTCACCTCGCCGCCGCGCAGGATCAGGCCGAAACCGCGTTTCCAACCGCCACACTTGATTTGATTGCGGGCGACGCCGGTATGCCCGAAACCTCTGATGATTTCTGCGCCGCTCTGGCCGACAACCGCCCCCGCGATATGGCCGCCGGACGCTCCCTTATTGGCCCGCACCGTGCCGATCTGTTTGCCACTTACGCCGCCAAAGATGTGCCAGCCCGTGATTGCTCCACTGGTGAACAAAAGGCGCTTCTGGTTTCGCTCATCCTTGCCAATGCCCGCGCCCTTGCCCGTGATTTTGGCGCGCCGCCTTTGTTGCTCTTGGATGAGGTCGCCGCCCATCTTGATGCAGACCGGCGCGGCGCCCTTTATCACGAGATCACCGCCCTTGGCGCGCAGGCATGGATGACCGGCACTGAAATGACCTTGTTTGACACTCTTGGCGATGCTGCCATGTATGTCAAAATCACCGAGATCGACGGCCTGTCGCAGGTTGCCCAACATGACGCTTAGTTTAGTCGATATCGCGCTTTATGCCTTGGCCATCGGCATCCTGTTTGCCACACCCGGCCCGGTCTGGGTTGCGATCATCGCGCGCACTCTGTCCGGCGGGTTCAAATCCTCTTGGCCACTTGCCGTTGGCGTGGCGATTGGCGATATCGTCTGGCCATTGGTCGCCGTGCTTGGCGTCACGTGGATCATCGGCGTGTTTGATCAGTTCATGATCATTTTACGCTATGTCGCGGTGGGTATGTTTCTGTTCATGGGCCTGTCCCTGATCAAAAATGCAGGCCGCGAAATTACCACAAATACCCGCCTGACCCGCCCCGGAAAATGGGCCGGTTTCCTCGCGGGTGTCGCCGTGATCCTGTCCAACCCAAAGGCGGTTCTGTTCTATATCGGTATCCTGCCAAATGTGTTTGACCTCACCCGCGTTACCCCTCTTGATATCGCCGCGATTGTTGCCGCCTCTGCCGTTGTCCCCCTCGTTGGCAACCTTCTGTTTGCGCTTTTTGTTGATCGCATGCGCCGTTTTCTCACCTCGTCAACCGCCCTGCGCAACACCAATATCGCCGCCGGCGGCCTGTTGATAATAGTCGCGCTTATGATCGCGATATTATAGCGCAATCGCGTGACATTCCCCCCCGTTCAACGTATAAATTCCCAAACCAGACGAGGAAATGATATATGTCCGACGACGCGCAAAAACCGGAAACCTATGGTGCCGATTCAATCAAGGTTCTCAGAGGGTTAGAAGCCGTTAGAAAACGCCCCGGCATGTATATCGGTGACACCGATGATGGCTCGGGACTGCACCATATGGTTTACGAAGTCGTCGATAACGGAATTGACGAGGCATTGGCCGGTCACGCCGATCACGTCACCGTCACAATCCACGCCGATTCATCGGTTTCCGTGTCCGATAATGGCCGTGGTATCCCCGTTGGCATCCACGAAGAAGAAGGCGTTTCGGCGGCCGAGGTCATCATGACCCAACTTCATGCCGGCGGCAAATTCGACAGCAACTCTTACAAGGTTTCCGGCGGCTTGCACGGCGTTGGCGTTTCGGTGGTGAACGCGCTTTCCGAATGGCTTGAGTTGCGCATCTGGCGCGATGACAAGGAACACGTCGCCCGTTTCAAACTTGGTGATACCGACGAACATTTGCGCGTGGTTGGTCCCGCCAATGGCCGCAAAGGCACCGAGGTCCGCTTCCTTGCGTCGCTCGATACCTTTAGCAATCTGGAGTATTCGTTTGAAACGCTGGAGAAACGCCTACGCGAGTTGGCCTTCCTCAATTCCGGCGTGCGTATTATCCTTACCGATGAACGCCCCGCCGAGCACCTGAAAACCGAACTGTTTTACGATGGTGGCGTGCGTGAGTTCGTCAAATATCTGGATCGCTCCAAGATTGCGATGCTCGACACCCCGATTTTCCTGCGCGGCACCAAAGATGATATCGAGGTCGAATGTGCCCTCTGGTGGAACGACAGTTACCACGAAAATGTCCTGCCGTTTACCAACAACATTCCGCAACGTGACGGCGGCGCCCATTTGGCCGGTTTCCGCGGCGCTTTGACCCGCACCATCAACAACTACGCCCAATCCCACGGAATCGCCAAAAAGGAAAAAACATCCTTTACCGGCGATGATGCCCGCGAAGGCCTGACGTGCGTGCTTTCCGTCAAGGTTCCCGATCCCAAATTCTCGTCCCAAACCAAGGATAAACTGGTTTCATCCGAGGTCCGCCCCGTGGTCGAAAGTCTGGTAAACGAAAAACTTTCCGAGTGGTTCGAAGAAAACCCGAGCGAAGCCAAAATTATCGTTTCCAAAATTATCGAAGCCGCCCATGCCCGCGAAGCAGCGCGCAAGGCCCGCGATTTGACCCGCCGGAAAACCGCGATGGATGTGAATTTCCTCGCTGGAAAACTCAAGGATTGCTCGGAAAAAGACCCTTCCAAAACCGAAGTCTTCATTGTGGAAGGGGATAGTGCCGGCGGCTCTGCCCAAACCGGCCGTGATCGGTTGACCCAGGCGGTTTTGCCGCTGCGTGGTAAAATTCTTAACGTTGAACGGGCGCGGTTTGACCGTATGCTTGGTTCGCAGGAAATCGGCAATCTGGTGATGGCACTGGGCACCGGCATCGGGCGCGACGAATTCGATATTGCAAAACTGCGTTACCACAAAGTGGTGATTATGACCGATGCCGACGTTGATGGTGCCCACATCCGCACCCTTTTGTTGACGTTTTTCTTCCGGCAAATGCCCGAATTGATCGAAGGCGGATATCTCTATATTGCCCAACCGCCCCTCTACAAGGTGTCGCGCGGCAAATCCGAGGTTTACCTCAAGGATCAACCGTCCTTGGATGATTACCTGATCCACCAAGGCACGGATGGGTCGATTTTGCGCCTTGAAACCGGCGAAGAAATTACCGGCCAAGACCTCATTCGTGTGGTTGATGAGGCCCGCACCGTAAAACGGGTTCTGGAAATCTTTCCAACGCATTACCCGCGTCATATCCTTGAACAGGCCGCCATCGCCGAGGCCTTTACCCCCGGTCGTGTCGATGCCGATTTGCAAGGGGTGGCCGATGCCATTGCCAAACGCCTTGATCAGATCGCCGAAGAATATGAACGCGGCTGGCAGGGCCGCCCGACACAGGACAAAGGCATCCGTTTGGCCCGTATCCTGCGCGGTGTCGAAGAAATCCGCACCCTTGATGGCCCGATTTTGCGCGCTGGCGAAGCCCGCCGTTTGGGCACTATGACCAAATCCATTCGCGAAACCTATGCCAAACCCGCCAAATTGATCCGCAAAGATCGCAGCACCACCATTCACGGCCCCCTCGACCTGCTGTCGGCGATCCTGAAAGAGGGTGAAAAAGGCCTGTCGTTGCAACGCTACAAGGGTCTGGGCGAAATGAACCCCGATCAATTGTGGGAAACCACCCTCGACCCCGAGGCCCGCACATTCCTACAGGTCAAAATCGAAGACATGGCCGAGGCCGACGATCTGTTCACCAAATTGATGGGCGACGTTGTCGAACCGCGCCGCCAATTCATTCAGGAAAACGCCTTGAATGTGGAAAATCTCGATTTCTGACATAGACCCACCTCAATATTGAGTGTGTCAACTCCTATTTTCTGTGGAAAACGATAAGATATTAGTTGCTTCGTATATCTAGCCCGAATTATTCATGAAGCGGCGTAAATCGTTTGGCGGGCGTAGATCAAGCTGTTGAAATGGCGTATGATTTTGGTGTTGAACAAGATCATTCACCTCCAGCAGAAAATCCAACCCACCATGAATGACGATACGCT
>JAUZRV010000174.1 GCA_030950105.1 Rhodobacterales bacterium
ACCAGCGCCGCTATCACCCTGCTCAAACGCATCGCAAAATCACCAACCAGGGCGATTGAACTCGTACAGGATAACCGCGCAAAGGCAGTCGAGATCATCGCGGCAGAACGATAATCCCACTTTCTCTGAATCACCCTGGCCTTTGATCACAACATTTGACACAATTGAAAAACGTATTGACGCGCTCCGAAAAGACGGTTTTGTAGCTTGAACGATCGGCCTGTGCAGGTCGAGGCATCAAGTCAAGGAACCATTCGGATGTCCCAAAAACGCAAAACCCTCATGATTATTATGGATCAGTTTCGCGGTGATCTTGTCACCGGAATAAGGGGGGCGAAGACAGGTAAAGAAGCGCTGTCAAACCATATCAAGCTGCCCAATATTGACGCACTACGTCAGGAAGCGGTTACATTTGCGGCGCATTATTCTGTCGCTAATCCCTGCGGGCCTGCGCGTGCGAGTATTTTTACCGGCATGTATGCGATGAACCACCGGTCGGTGCGTAACGGCACGCCATTGGCGGATGGTATTCCCAACGTGGCGATGGAAGCACGCAAATCCGGTTATGATCCGCTGCTCTACGGGTATACCGACACATCAATTGACCCGCGTGGGCGGCACGAGAATGACCCGGATTTACGCACCGAAGAACATGTTTTGCCGGGGTTCACCGAAGCTCTGGAAATGCGCTATCAAGAGAGTTATCCGTGGCGCGCATATCTTAAATCCAAAGGCTATGACATTCCCGAATATGCGCGGTTTTACGATTCGATTTCGCCCGACCCGACCCGCGCCGCACGTGCCGATGATCCGCCTTTTTACAAGGCAGAACATAGTGATACAGCATTTACCACCGATGCGGTGATCCATGATTTGTCGGTGCGTTGTGATCAGGACTGGTTCGCTTTGGTAACCTATTTGCGCCCGCATCCGCCATTGGTCGCACCTGCGCCCTATAACACGATGTATAAGGGCGCGGATTTACCGTTGCCGCCGCGTATGGCCCGCCCCGAGGGCGAGGCAGCGGTGCACCCGTTCATGAAGGCGGCCTTGGTGGCCCCTCCGATGGGCAAAACCGTGCGTGGCGCGGCACAGGATGTCGATCCCGAAAACGATGCCGATGTGCAAATGCTGCGCGCGCTATATCTTGGGCTGGCAACCGAAGTCGATACCCATATCGGGCGCATTGTGGCGTTTCTCAAGGACACCGGGCAATATGACGATACGGTGATATTGCTGATGTCGGACCACGGAGAAATGTTGGGAGAGCACCACATGTGGGGCAAACAAAACCCGTATGAGGCAGCGTATCATGTGCCTTTGATCATTCGGGATCCGCAGTATCCAGAGCAATTTGGCACGACTATCAATGCGTTCACAGAATCTATTGATGTTGCGCCGACGATTTTGGATTTGATCGGGCAACGGGCACCGGCATCAATGGACGGGGCGTCGTTGCGGCCATTTCTGGCGGGGGAAACGCCCGGGGATTGGCGGGATGCGGTGCATCTTGAACTTGATTTTTCGGAACCTGACAAGCCGACGGTTTGGCAAAAGGCCACCGGCACTTCGGCGCAAGAATCCAATTTGGCAGTGTTGCGCGAGACGCGGTTTAAATTGGTGCATTTTGATGGCGATTTGCGGCCACTGCTGTTTGATATGTTGGGAGATCCACATGAAATGTGCAATCTGGCCGAGGATCCGGCGCATATGAAAACCCTGCTGCGCATGACACAAAAACTTCTGAGCCACCGGATGAAACATGGCGACGGAACATTGACCAGTTACAAAGTTACTGCGCAGGGGGCGATTGAATGCCGGTCCTAGAGGCCAAGACGATCTGCAAGGCGATGCCAGTTAAGAACCGCGGGCATGAACCAAGGATCGCCTTTGTATAAAGGTTTGGTAGCAAAGGGTAAATCGTCAAAGGCAGTACGGCCTTGGTCGGTGTTCCCCAACATTTTATAGGCCATTTTCTGGCCAAAATAAGTGGCGCGGGCAACGCCGGACCCGCAATATCCCATGGCGTAATGCAACCCGCCGATCTGCCCAACGTGGGGGGCATGGTCGAAAGTATAGGCGACAAGGCCGGACCAGACATGGGTTATGGAGGTGGTTTTCAACTCGGGAAACACCTGTGTCATGGCGGTATGGAGTTGGCGGGCATTTTTTGCCGGATTGTCTTTTAATCCGGTGGCACGCCCGCCGAACAGGATGCGTTTGCCATCGGGTGAAGGGCGGTAATAGGCGACGATGCGACGGCTGTCCCCGCAGACGCGGGATTTGGGCATTAGGCGGGTCATCACCTCTGGTGCGATCACGTCTGTGGCGATCATGGCGCTGCGCAATGGCAGGACACGACGGCGCAATTCGGGAAATTGAGCGCCGGTATAGGCGTTGGTGCAAATGGCGGTTTTCCGGGCAAGAGTTGTGCCGTAAGGTGTTGATATTGTGTAATTAGATCCTGTTTTTTCAACTTTTGTAACCGGGCAATTTGCAATTATGGTCACGCCAAGGGCACGCGCTTTGGCAATCAGGCCGTTGTGGAATTTGGCCGGATGCAAACCGCCATCCATGTCGTAAACCACGCCTCCGTGAAACAACCGGGATCCGGTCTCGGCGGATTGATCGGCGCGTGCCACCACAGAGCCTTTTACGCCGCAGCTTTTTTGAAAAATCTCCAACTCGGCGGCCATTGCATCGAAATGCGCGGGCCGAAGGGCACCGCGAAAACGCCCGGTTCGTTTGAAATCGGCATTGATGTTTTCAGATTTCAGGAAATCGTCAATAAAGTCAACAAAACCAATGCTTTCATCGAATGATGTCATTGGTTTTTTCACCGCCATATCGGGCCTTGAGACCGGCAATTCCGAGCTTGTGAAAGCTTGACCCGACCATGCCGCCATTGCGCGAACTGGCCCCTGTTCCAAGTTGACCTGCTTCAAATACCACCACTGAATGACCGGCGCGGGCAAGGGGCAGGGCGGCGCTTAGGCCCGAAAAACCGGCTCCGACAATGGCGACATCTACGGTCGCAGGCGGGGCGATTTTCGAGGTGTTCTCGCGGGGGGCATCTTCCCACCAATAAGGGGTTGTTTTCATTGTGGTCTTGTCACGGTTACGTTCCGGTCTCTTTCGAGCAATGTTTGCTATGAAGGAGATAAGAAATGGCAACGAGTTACACCGAAGAGTTTCGCCGTGATGCGGTTCGCATCGCAAC
>JAUZRV010000175.1 GCA_030950105.1 Rhodobacterales bacterium
ACGCGGCATCAGCCGCCCGAACACCCCCAGATATCAACCTTCAACGCACACTCTAAACTCAGTTCAAAACGCCGCCGTCAACCCGGCCGATCCAGTGCGCCGGAAGGAAATACCCGGAGTCTGATGAATAATTCGGGTTAGTTTTATCAAGGCGTTGTGATCTGTGCGCCCGAAACTTGAGGCGAGCATCCCGCCATCCAGCGCATAAGAGACGATTGGCCGAATATTCCCTAACGCGGGTCGAAATCTAATCTGGTCGCCGGTGCGGGCCAAAAACAAAACCCGATCAACGGCTTTCATGCGGGCCAAAAGATCCGGGGTCGGGTCGGTGGCTGTTGGGCTATAGGGGATTTGTTCGGATTGGGCGGCAATTCCCAAACTTTGGGCCGCGGCGAGAACCGCATCGACGATTGCGCTATCGTAAAACCCGAGGGCCGCGTCTTCGAACAGCACCAGAAGGCGGTCGCCGGATTTTAATTCGCCGCACCCGGTCAGCAAGTTTTTGGCGCCCCTAAGGATGTCGGTATCAATCAAGGCGCTGATCCTTTGTTCCGGTTTAGGCCCCAAAAACAGGGCTTTGATAGAGAGTAGCGCAAAGCGGCGTGGTGGCAATCTTTTTTACTGACATGATAAAATTTTACTGACAGTCCGCAGTGTCATCCCTTAAGGTTGCCGAAAGACCTGCAAAAATGAATTGGGGATAGCTATGACAGCCTGGATTGAAATGATTGACGATACACAGGCGAATGGCCGGTTGAAGGACCTTCTCGACAAGGCGCGCACGCCGCACGGAACGGTGGATACCGTCATGCGGATACATTCGTTGCGACCCGAGACAATGAATGGGCATGTGACCCTGTATCGGTCGGTCTTGCATAGCAAAGACAATGTATTGCCGTTTTGGTTTCTGGAGATCGTCGCCAGCTATCCCGAATTATTCATGAAGCGGCGTAAATCGTTTGGCGGGCGTAGATCAAGCTGTTGAAATGTCGTATGATTTTGGTGTTGAACAAGATCATTCACCTCC
>JAUZRV010000176.1 GCA_030950105.1 Rhodobacterales bacterium
CACCAGCGCCGCTATCACCCTGCTCAAACGCATCGCAAAATCACCAACCAGGGCGATTGAACTCGTACAGGATAACCGCGCAAAGGCAGTCGAGATCATCGCGGCAGAACGATAATCCCACTTTCTCTGAATCACCCTGGGTGCCAGCATCGACAGTTGCGGTGATTTCGGTGCCGTCGGCAAGTTTCCATGTGACGTTCATTTTCAGGGTCCTTTAGGGGGCAATACGGCGTGGCCCAAGGAGCAAGCGCCCCGAGAGATGGGGTTAGATGAAATGCACGTAGAAATCGCGCAGCGCAGTGCCGGACAGGTCTGCGGTTTTTTCAACTTCGGCCTGTTTCATGTAGATATGATTGTCGACCAACCCCTGACCCACGGCAGAACAGAGCGCGGTATCGGCGGCAAGATCGGCAATGGCAGCGGCGAGATCGGTGGCGGTGCCCTCGGTGGCGTCGGTGACCTCGAACCCGTCGCCGGTTTCCATCGGTGGCAGTTCATAACCGTTTTCAACCCCGAGAAGGGCAGCGTGCAACACGGCGGCAACGGCGGTGTATGGGTTTGCAGAAGCGTCGGCCATACGGTGTTCAAGCCGCGCCTTGGCGCCGCCCTCAGACGAAATACGGGTGGTGACATTGCGGTGATCGCCACCCCAGTTTTTCCAATATCCAGAGAGCGACGCGGGTTGCAGGCGCTTGTAGGAATTGGCGGTTGGGGCGATCAAACCGGCGAGGCCTTTGTGGTGATGAACAAGGCCCGAAAGACACCCGCGCGCCAGGTCGTTCATATGTTCGGGGCCGCCGCGCCCGCCCGTGGATAGGGCATTTTTGCCGTCTCTGTCGGTGAAAGAGACGTTGATATGCATACCGTTTCCGCCAACATCGGGCAGGGGTTTTGGCAAAAACGTGAGCAGAATATCGTGATCAAACGCGATCTCTCGGGCCATCTGACGGAACAGAACAATATCGTCTACTGCCTTGAGGGCATTGTCAAAAGTCAGGGTGTATTCAAATTGTGGTGAATCATATTCGGCGGTAATCATGTCGAGATTAAAGCCGAGTTGATCGGCCATTTCCCAAATTGAATCGTTGAAGCCGCGCGGGTCTGAAAACGGGCCAGTGCCGTAGACAACCGCGCCCGGTGTGTCGTAGGGACGCAATGATCCGTCGTCGTCGATGACGAGGGCGAAGGCCTCTAGCTCAATCCCGATTTTGGGGGTCAGGCCGCGTGTTTCCCACGCGGCGACGGCACGTTTCAGGGCACCGCGCGGGCACATGGGCAAGGGCGCACCGGCATCGTCATATAGATCGCCGAGAACGATTTTTGTATCCTGACGCCAGCTATCACGGATGGAATCGGCGGTCCATCGCAGCTCCATATCGGGGAGGCCGTCCATCATCATCGCGCCGGGGGCAGGTAATAGATCGCGGTCATAATGCACGCCGAACGTCGAGCGGCAAAAACGGGTTTCGCTATCGGAAATTTTGCTGGCGGGTAGGTATTTGCCACGAATTATGGACAGGTGATCGCAGAATACTGCGCGCAGGCGTTCAGACATATTGTTTCCCTTTATAGCAGGTTCATGCGAACCGGCAGTTCCTTGATGCCGCCGACAAAATTGGAGCGTAGAAATTTGTGCGGCCCTGTTGCTTCGATAGATTTCACACGTTTCGCCAATTCTTCAAACAAGATTTTGACCTCGAGGCGGGCGAGCCACATACCAAGACAAAGATGCGGGCCGCCCTGGCCGAATGCGATGTGGTTAGCTGGGCGGTTTAGGTCGACGTGGAACGGGTTTTCAAGAACGGTTTCGTCGCGGTTGGCGGAGGAGAACCAGTAGAGAACTTTGTCGCCTTCACGGATGGTTTTCCCGTGCATGTCGAAATCTTGGGTGGCGGTGCGGCGGAAATAGAGCGCAGGCGTGGCCCAGCGGATGATTTCATCGGCGGCGGTGTCCCAGAGGGCGTCGTCACCACTGCGAATCACGTCGAGAAGTTCGGGTTGGTGGGCCATGGCCTGAATTCCGGCGGCGATGGAGTAGCGGGTGGTGTCATTGCCGGCAGCGACCAGCAGGCAGAAGAAATTGCGAAATTCCATCTCGTTGATCACGCTGCCATCGCGTGATGGTTTCAGGATCATATGCAGGATGCCATCGGTGTCGCCAGAGGCATTTTTGTCTGCCATTAACTTTTGCGCATATTTATAAAGGTCGGCACCGGCGGGGGAATTGAACGGCATCATACGGTAGTCGTCGGTCTGCATCTTATCAAGAACATGGTCGGTAAAATCGGGGTCGGTGTTGGCAATCAAGGCATCGCCTTTTTCCACCAGCCAAGGCAGATCTTTTTCAGGCGTGCCAAGAATCCGGCCAAGCATCCGCATCGGAAGTTGGCGAGCAATGGTTTTGGTGGCGTCCATTTCTGGGGCGGCCCCGGATGTGGAAAGTGCAACATCAAGGATCTCGTTGGCGATCACGCGCAGGTCGTCAGCAAATTGGGCAATCACCGGCTTGGTGAACGCTTTGGCGATTTTTATGCGGGTTTGCATGTGTTCGGGGGGGGCGGTTTCCTGAAATGTGCGACGGGCGAGGTATTCTTCGTAGGACTGGTCCTCCATCCGGATGCCTTGGGCCGAGGAGAAAACCGTATGGTTTCGATTCATTTCAAGAATGTCGGCGTGGCGGGTGATGGACCAAAATCCCTTGCCGCCGGACCAGTCGGACCAATGCACAGGGTCGGTATCACGCAGACGTTTAAAGGTGTTGTGGGGCGCGCCGTTGGCGAAGGCGTCATGGCTTGAAAGATCGGCGTGGCCGTCGTCGGTGGGGCTCCAGACTGTCATATTGCGTGCTCCCTTATTTTGCTTGTCGTTAGCATGTTAAGTATATTATAGAGCGATATAAATATGTAAAGGAAAAACCTGTGCACATAGCGATATTAGTCACCAATACCGACAACAGTGATTTTGCCAAGGCGCACCCTAGCGATGGCGAGAAATTTAGCACTTTGTTGCTAGCCCGAATTATTCATGAAGCGGC
>JAUZRV010000177.1 GCA_030950105.1 Rhodobacterales bacterium
GTGTATCGTCGTTCATGGCGGGCTGGATTTTCTGCTGGAGGTGAATGATCTTGTTCAACACCAAAATCATACGACATTTCAACAGCTTGATCTACGCCCGCCAAACGATTTACGCCGCTTCATGAATAATTCGGGCTAGGCGTTTTGGCGTTCTATATAGGCGCGCATTTCTTCGGCTTCTTGACGGGCATCGCGCAACCCATCCATCGCTGCGCCCAGTTCGGCCTCGGTTTGGGACAGTTGATTGGTCAACTCCGCCTCGCGCTGTTGCAGATAGGTGATCGCCTGATCGCGGGTTTCTTCGGCCTCGTGCAACTCTTGCGCCATTTTTTCAAGTTCGCCCATATCGCCTTTGGCCACGCGGGTGAAACGGTGAATAAGCCAATTGGCAAACCAACCCATGCAGAACGCCACAAAGAGAATGATAGCGGTGGCGATGATAAACTCAATTCTGCTCATCGTGGGTTCCTTCTTGGGCGGTCGCTGTTTCGGGGGTGGTTTGTTGGGATGAATCCGGGTTGGATGCGGGTTGCGCCGCTATATCTTGGGTCAAGGCCTCAAGGCCGGTTGGTTCTTCCACAACCGGCTTGGGGCGGATCAGGACAAATTCGATACGGCGGTTGGCCTCGCGCCCTGCTTCGGTTTTGTTATCGGCGATGGGCTGCGTTTCGCCAAATCCCACGGCGCGGTAACTCGAGGTGAGAACGCGCCGGGCGCGCAATTCGTCCAAAACGGCCTGTGCGCGGGCCTGCGAAAGTTGTTGGTTCATGATTTCGCGGCCTTGGCTATCGGTGTGGCCGCCAATTTCGAGCTTGATTTCACCGCACAGTTTAAGGACTTCGGCGATGTCATCCATGATGCCGCTGGCCGCGGAATCTATTGTCCCCGAACCGGGTTCAAACGCGATCTTGCGTGAAGTCAGGATTTCGGCAATTTCGGTTTCACATTCGTCAGGTGTCGGCAGGCCCGCCACCGGATCGAGTTTTTCAACATAGGCGACATCTATTGAGAATTGTGCAGAATCACCAAGTTTTTCGGCCAAGAGCCGGGCAATTCGGGCGCTCGAATCCATTTCACCGGTTTTACCGATGATTTGAACGGTATCAGGCGTGATGGTTACGGCGCCGTTTGAAAGATGCGCAAGGGCTTCGATCCCGCTTAAGACGCGGATCGGCCAATTGTCGGGCAGGTTTTCGTCGAGGCGGGCGGCGAGATAAACCCGATCACTGCCAAAGCGGGCCTGGGCCATTGAATTGACTGCGTCGCGGGTGATGTCATTGCGCAATCGACCGCGCAATTGCACCGCGCCTTCCGGGCTTAGGGTGGCGACAAATTCGGGGGGTTCGCGGGTGGCTGTATCAACGGGGTTTGGCAGCGTCGCGTGCAGGGCAAAAACATCGGGGAGCGTGTTTTCCAACTCTCCGATGATGCGGTCAAAGATGTCTTGAGGCGTGCCAACTGCGGCAATCAATGTAATATCGGCATCGGAAAAAGTGAGAGACCCTGCGCCGATATTGGCCAGTGCCGCGATGGATTTTTCAGCCGCTGTAGCCCAGTTTGGCGAGGGCGTGCCAAGGGCGAGCGTGCAATCGACATCACCCAGAAAACCGGCGGCGGTGGCGGCGCGGGCGATGCGGTTTTTCGCAATAATGGTATCGGCTGCGCAACCTTCAAAGCGCGCGCCGTTTTGATCAATGACAAAACGCAGCGCAAATGGCGTGATAACCGGACGGGGCGCCGAGATATCAAGGGTAAGCCGAAGCGCGGCAGGGGCGGCGCGCGTGATTTCGGCCTCGAGGCGGTGCTTGGCTTCTACGCTGTCGCTTATGGCGGTGATTGCAACCTGATCGGCGCTTATCGAGATTTTGGAACGGGGCAGGATTTCAAGGGCGGAAACCGCAAATAGCAGGGCCTCGTTCCACCCATCGGGGGTTGGGTAGTTGGCCGCTCCCAGAAAATCGGAGATATTTGCCCCGTCTGAAATATCGCCTACAGTTGCCAAGAGATCGTCACGGCCGGTTTCCACAGGGATCAGGCCGATCAAGGAAATGCCGCTGTGATTGCGCAGGATTTCGATGGAAAACCGTGGCGGTGCCAAAATCGCGCTGGCGGCGACATCCATTTTGTCAATCACGCGGGCCGCATCGACAACACCACCGGCAGTCGAGAGCGCATTAAAGCGTTTGGCTTCGGTGGGGGCGGTGCCGGTGAGGAAAACCTGTAGCCCGTCGGCCTCGACTTCGGCCCAATCCATAGCGGCAAGATCAAGCGCGCGGCGCACGCTGATTTCGGATTTGTCCTCGATCGCGGTGACTGCAAAACCGGCGGCGACAAAACAGGCGACGGCGGCGGCGAAAAAAGTGACGATCAGGATCAGGGCAGCAGATACGCGCATGTTTCTCGCTTGAGGTTTGTTGCAGTTGTGAGGTGTTTAATCCGCCCGCGCGCGACTTTCAAACCCTAACAATCACAACAGCATAGCAATGGCAAAAAATATCAGCGGGATCATGCCGGTATTGCGATTTGCACGGAACAATTCGAGCATCCGCACCGGATTGTCGATGTCGAGACGGCGCAGTTGCCATTGCATATGCCAGCCCATCGCCCAAGGCCCGCCAAGGGCAATGGCAATGACCAGCGGATTGGTGTTTTCGCGTGACAAGAGCGCGGCGATAATGGCGATTCCCATTAGGGATACGGTGGCGACGAGAAACCGGCGTAGCCACATAGGGGATTGGCTTCCAAACAGGCGGGCGGTGGATTTCACCCCGATCAGGGCGTCGTCTTCGGTGTCTTGGTGGGCATAAATAGTGTCATAAAACAGGGTCCACGCGATGCCGGCGGCGTAGAGGATAAAGGCGGGTAGAGACAATGCGCCGGTATGGGCGGTCCATGCCAACAGCGCCCCCCAGTTGAATGCAAGGCCGAGAAATACCTGTGGCCACCATGTAAATCGTTTGGCAAACGGGTAAATTGCCAGCGGCAGCAGGGCAAGGATGCCCAAAACGACGGCGGCGGGATTAAAGGTGAGCAGGATGGCGAATGAAATCAGCGCCTGAATGACCATCCAGAGCGCGGCCTGTTTGGCGGTCACCTGCCCCGAGGGAATCGGGCGCGAACGGGTGCGCGCCACTTGGGCGTCAAAATCGCGGTCGGTGATGTCGTTCCATGTGCAACCCGCGCCGCGCATCAACCATGCACCGGCCCCGCAGGCCATGAATATCCATGCGTCCATCCATGTGGCGCGCCCGTCATATAACATCGCCAAGGCAAGGCCCCACCAACAGGGCAACAACAATAACCACGTTCCAATCGGCCGGTCGGCGCGCGACAGGCGCAAATACGGGCGGCTTGGCGCGGGGGCGAGGCGATCCACCCAATTGCCGCGCACGGCATCGGAAACCTGTCCTTCTTGGTCTGGTGATTTGTCGGGGTCGGACATATGTAGGATCCATGGTTACGGAAGTTACAGCAAAAATCAGGCTCTTTGTAGAGCACCCGTTGGGGGCAGGGCAATCGGTTCCTTTGAACCGCGATCAGGCGCATTATCTGTTTAATGTGATGCGCCTTGCGATTGGTGCGCGGGTCAAACTGTTCAACGGGGTGGATGGTGAATGGCTTTGTTCTGTTGTGGAAAAAGGCAAACGCGGCGGGGTATTGCACGCGGAAGAACAATTGCGCGATGTGCAAATGCCGCCCGATCTGTGGTTGATTTTTGCCCCGATCAAAAAGGCGCGCACCGATTTTATTGTGGAAAAGGCCACGGAAATGGGCGCGGCGCGGATAATGCCGGTGCAAACCACCTATACCAATGCCGACCGTATCCGGCACGACAAATTGCAGGCCCACGCGGTCGAGGCCGCCGAGCAATGCGGCGGAACCTATGTGCCGGAAGTGACCGCGTTGCAAAAGCTGGACCGGTTGTTGGCAGATTGGCCTACCGGTGAAAAACAAGAGCGGCAATTGCTGTTTTGTGACGAGGCGTTGATCGGGCAATCTTCGGGGTTTGCCGATGGTCTCTCGGATGCGGAGAGAACGGCACCTTGGGCGATATTGATCGGGCCGGAGGGCGGGTTTTCACCAGAAGAACGCGCGCGGCTGCGGGACTTGCCATATGCGCATCCGGTGTCTTTGGGGCCGCGCATATTGCGCGCCGATACCGCGGCCGTGGCGGCGATGACGATTTGGCAACAAATGTTGGGAGATTGGGCATGAGTTTCATCAGGCCACAGGCACAAGCCGCGATTTGGCGGTGGCGCGAGGTATTGGCGGCCAGCGCGGTGATTGTTCTCGGGATTTATTGGAGCTTTGGTCTTAATGGCGGGGTTTTGCACTGGCTCGGGTTTGTGGTGCTTGGCATTGGCGTGATAGCAATGTTTGCGGGGTTGCAACGGGCGCGGTTTCGCGGGCATCGCGGCGGTGTTGGCGTGGTGAGCATCGACGAAGGGCAGGTATCCTATTTCGGACCATTGTCCGGTGGCGCGATTGCGATGCGCGAAATGACCAAACTCGAACTTGATCCGACGATGGACCCGCCGCATTGGTGTCTGACGCAAATCGGCGCGCAAACCCTTTATATTCCGGTCGATGCCGAGGGGGCGGATGCGTTGTTCGATGCGTTTTCGACGCTTCCGGGGATCAAAACCGAGAGTATGCTGGCAACCATGCGCGGCGGGGCATTTCACCCTGTTGTGATTTGGCAAAAGAACCCGCCCCGCCTGCATTGACACTGCGACGTTTTATCCCCAAGTCTGTGAACATTGACACGCGAACAGCAATGCGGAGAACGCCCCATGTCTATACCACAATCCGGCGGAGGTGTGATCGAGCACCACGATCAGCTGGCCCAACTTCTGGAAGATGGTTGCAAGCCGAAAGAGGATTGGCGCATCGGGACCGAACACGAAAAATTCGGTTATTGCAAAGATACGCATAAACCGCTGCCATTTGCCGGTGAACGCAGTATTTCGGCGGTTCTGGAAGGGTTGCGTGATGTGCATGGCTGGTCGCCGGTTCTTGAGGGCGGGTATCTGATCGGGCTGGAAAAAAACGGAGCGAACGTCTCGCTCGAACCGGGGGGGGCGCTTGAACTTTCGGGGGCACCGCTTGAAACGATCCATGCGACCTGTGACGAGGTGAACGTCCACCTGCGCGAAGTGAAGGATATCGCCGACAAAATAGGTGTCGGGTTTATCGGGTTGGGGGCTGCGCCGATTTGGAAACACGAGGACATGCCGTTGATGCCCAAGGGGCGGTATACATTGATGGATTCGTATATGCAGCGCGTTGGAACCATGGGGCGGGTGATGATGCGGCGCACCTGCACGGTTCAGGTGAACCTTGATTTCGGGTCCGAGGCGGATATGGTGCAAAAATTCAGGGTGGCGTTGGCGCTGCAACCTGTGGCCACCGCGTTGTTCGCCAATTCGCCGTTTTTTGAAGGCAAGGTGAACGGGCATAAATCGTGGCGTTCACGGGTCTGGCGGGATCTCGATCCGGCGCGCACCGGCATGTTGCCGTTTGTGTTCGAGGACGGCATGGGATTTGAGGCCTATGTTCAATATGCGTTGGATGTGCCGATGTATTTTGTCTATCGCGATGGCAAATACATTGACGCGCTGGGCATGTCATTTCGTGATTTTCTGGTTGGAAAACTGCCGGCACTGCCCGGAGAAGTGGCCACCCAGAGCGATTGGGCGGACCATTTGACCACCGCATTCCCAGAGGCGCGGATCAAGCAATATATGGAAATGCGCGGGGCCGATGGCGGGCCTTGGCGGCGTCTTTGTGCGCTTCCGGCGTTTTGGGTCGGGCTGATGTATGATCAATCATCGCTTGATGCCGCGTGGGATGTGGCCAAGAATTGGAATGCCGAGACCCGCGAAGCATGGCGGGTTGCGGCCTCTGAGGACGGGTTGCAGGCCGAAGTTGGCGGCATGAAGATGATTGATCTTGCGGGTGAATTGATCAAGATTTCCGAAGCTGGATTGGTGGCACGCGCGCGCCAAGGGGCCGACGGGTTGATCCCTGACGAGGCACATTTTTTGAGCGCGCTAAGCGAAAGCATCGAAAGCGGGCAGGTGCCTGCGGATGAATTGCTCGCGCGGTATCATGGCGACTGGAACGGTGATCTTAGCAAGATATATGACGATTATAGCTATTGATATTGGGGGTTAGGCCGCTTCTGCCAAGGCGCGGAACGCGGCCAGAATTTGATCGAAAACGCCGTCTTCACGAAATTGGCGATCGGCGGCGTTGCTGGCGATAACCACATTAAGACGTTGGTTTATATAGATATATTGTCCATAAATGCCGCGCGCGAAATATTCGCCGGGTTCGGCGTCGGCGGGCATCCACCATTGATAGCCATAACCGGTTTCGCCCGCTTCAGTGTTGGCGCTGGCCTTGGTTGAGGCGGCAACCCAATCGGCAGGCACGATTTGCGCCCCGTTCCATTGACCGTTCTGGAGAAACATTTGCCCCATGCGGGCATAATCGCGGGTGCGCAGGTTTAATCCGCCCAGCACAAATGCGACGCCATAGCCATCGGTGATATAAAGGGCGTCGTCCTCAAGACCCATCGGCAGCAGCAGTTTTTCCTGCAACAAATCAATAACCGAACGCCCGGTGGCCCCGCGAATAACCATGCCGATAACATGGGTGTCTATTGATACATATTGCCATTTTTCGCCCGGGGCGGCGAAGCTCTCGTTTATTTGCGCGGCGAATTTATCCATCGAACCGCCTAGGGCAAGAACCCGACCCATTTTGTTGATGTCGGAACTGAATTTCAGGTAATCTTCGTCGAAAATCACGCCGCTCGACATTTGTAAAACATCGCGGATGCTGGCGGTTTCATAGGCGGACCCTTTGAGGGACGGGGCGTATTTGACCACCGGATCGTTGATGTCGGCAATCGCGCCCTCGGCCAACAAGATGCCGAACAATGCCGAAAGATAGCTCTTGGCGACGGACCATGAAATGCGCAAATCTTCGCGCGCGGTGCCAAGATAATAGTCTTCAAACACCACGTTGCCATTTTTGAGAACCATCAAGGCGGTGACGCTGCGATCTTTGACAAATTGCGCGGTTTCGGATGGCAAATCCATCGGGGGCCCATCGGGCAGCGCGCTTGGCGTAGCGGCACCTTTGGGCATGCGCGCGTTCAAAAATGCGGTGCCCATCGCGCTGAAATTATTTACAATTTTTGCTTCGGAAAACAGGCTGTTCACCGCAAGGAGGCGGGTGATTTCGGTGCGTTTCCAAACGCCAGCCACCACAACGATTATGATAAATCCGGTCAGCAAGCGCAGCCCCCATTTCAGTAACGATTTCATAAAATACCCCCTATTTCATCCGAGGAAGCATAGGATTTGCGGCAAAATCAAGTGCGACCTAACGGAACTTGTCGGCGAGACGTTGCATTGCGGTGCGGGCATCTGGTGCGGGTTCTTCTTGTGCTGGCGTGGGTTCCTCTGTTTTTGCACTGATCTTTTTTGGCTTTGGAGGGGCCATACGCAACCCGACCGCATTTAAAAAACGCGCGCTGTCGCCCTGCGCCAAATGATTGGCCCCGTCGCAAATTCCGCGCATCATATCATCAAGCCATTCCGTGTCGGATTTGGCGAAATCATGCAGAACATACCCCGATACGCGGTCTTTGTGACCGGGGTGGCCGATGCCGATGCGCACGCGCCGGTAATCGGGGCCAATGTGGGCGTGGATCGAACGCAGGCCATTATGCCCCGCGTGGCCACCGCCGGTTTTCACCCTGATTTTACCGGGGGCGAGGTCGAGTTCATCGTGGAACACGGTGATGTCGGCAGGGTCGAGTTTGTAAAACCGCATTGCCTCGCCAACCGATTGGCCGGAAAGGTTCATGAAGGTGGCGGGTTTGAGAAAAAGCACCTTTTCGCGGCCCAGACGGCCTTCGGTCACCATGCCTTGAAACCGCGATTTCCACGGCCCGAAATTATGGTCATCGGCCATCCGGTCAAGCGCCATAAACCCGACATTGTGGCGGTTGCCCGCGTATTTGGCACCTGGATTCCCAAGACCGGCAAAAATCTGCATTTTCAGGCGTCCTTTGTTGCGAGATTAGGATTCTAGGGGGAAGCAGGGCCAAACGCAATATTGTGCCGGCCCACAAAAAACGCGACCCAAAGGGGCCGCGTTTTGTTGTTGTTTCGAATTCGTTGCTCGAAAACGCGGGATTTACTCCTCGGCGGTTTCTTCGGTTGCAACGTCTTCTGCTTCTGCTTCGTCCTCGTCATCACCGGAGGAACGCAGGCTCGATGGGGCTTGCATGTTGGCAATTACAAAATCACGGTCGATGGTCGGTTTGGTGCCTTTTGGCAGCGTGATCGACGAAATCGTGATGGTATCGCCAACATCAACACCGGTGAGATCGACGATGATCTTTTCAGGAATGTCGCCAGCTGTAACGCTAAGTTCAACTTCCGGACGCACGATGGTCAGAACACCACCTTTTTTGATGCCGGGCGCTTCTTCCTCGTTGATAAACTCAACGTGGATGAATAATTTGATTTTGGTTGTGCGGCGCAGGCGCAGCAGATCAAGATGGGTTGGCAAATCTTTGACAACATCACGTTGAACATTCCGGCAGATGACGCGCACATCATCGTGGCCTTCAACCTTGAGGTTGAAAAGTGTCGACAGGAATTGACCCGCCTTCAGTTTTTTCAACAGCACATTGAAAGGGATGTTGATCGCAACGGGATCGGACCCGCCACCATAAACGATACCCGGAACCATGCCATCGCGACGTGCCTGACGAGCGGCGCCCTTGCCTGTCCCCGTCCGGACTTCGGCGTTGAGATCAGGAATTGATCCAGCCATAATAATTCTCCATTTTGTAAGAGCGGGCATCCTCCAAGGCTGTGTGCCCGCGTGAAGTCGCGCGTATAGATGGTTTTTTGCCGCTTGGGAAGCGATTCTTCTATGCGCGTTTTATTCCTGCCAATTGCCCTCGAAATCCTTGGGGATAAGGAGCATATCACGGTCCACCTCGTCAATGGTGCGCCGCCCGCACAGGCCCATAGTCAGGTCCATTTCGCGGTGGATCACCTCAAGAGATTTGGTAACACCCGCCTCGCCCATGGCACCAAGACCGTAGATGTACGAGCGCCCGATATAGGTGCCGGTGGCGCCCATGGCGATGGCCTTGAGGGCGTCCTGACCCGATCGGATTCCGCTATCAAGGTGGACTTCGATCTGATCGCCGACCGCGTCAAGGATTGCGGGCAAGGCGCGGATGGATGAGAGGGCACCATCGAGTTGCCGGCCACCGTGGTTTGACACGATTATCGCATCGGCCCCGACCTTGAGCGCCATTTTCGCGTCTTCGGCGTCCAATATCCCCTTGAGGATCACTTTGCCGCCCCACATTTCCTTGAATTTGGCAATGCGCGCCCAATCGAGAGATTGATCAAAGGCCTCGGCGGTCCAGGTGGCAAGTGATGAGGGGTCTTTTACGCCGGCCGCATGACCCACGATATTGCCAAAAAACCGGCGTTTGGTGCCGAGCATCCCAAGGCCCCAAGTGACCTTGGTCATCATATCGGCGATGGATTTTGGGGTCAGTTTGGGCGGGGCAGACAGGCCGTTTTTGATGTCTTTATGGCGCTGCCCCATCAATTGCAGGTCGACCGTGATGACAATGGCCGAACAATTCGCGGCGCGCGCGCGTTCAAACAGGCGGCGCATGAAATCATCGTCTTTCAGAGTGTAAACCTGAAACCAGAATGGTTTTGTGGTGTGTTCCGCGACATCTTCGATCGAGCAAATTGACATGGTGGACAGGGTAAACGGCACCCCGAATTTTTCGGCGGCGCGCGCGGCCTTTATCTCGCCGTCGGCGCATTGCATTCCGGTAAGGCCAACAGGGGCAAGGGCGACGGGCATGGCCACATCTTCGCCGATCATTCTGGATTTAGTCGAACGGCCCGTCATGTCCACGGCCACGCGTTGACGCAGGCGGATCTGGTCAAAATCGGTGGTGTTTTCGCGAAATGTTTGTTCGGTCCAACTGCCGCTTTCGGCGTAATCGTAAAACATGCGCGGCACGCGGCGTTTGGCAATGGTTTTGAGGTCGTTAATATTGGTAATGGTCGGCATCGAATCAGACTCCAACTGGCGATATTGGTAAATCTGTATTACCAATATCGCCATTAGACCAGTGTTTAGATGGTTTCAACCGCGCGCGAATAGACATCGACGATATGTTTGTCGGCTATTTTGGTCAGATCGGCGATTTCGCGGTTCTGATCTGCACTCAATACACCGGATTCCGGGGCATTGGCGATTGTTTCCAAGGCGGTATCGCGGGCCTGTTCAAATGCGCCGCGCCGATTCGAGGATTCATAATCATCGCGGTTTTGGCGGGTGAATGTTTTGGGCAAAAATTGATCGCGGCAATGGGTCACCGTGTGATCGCTGTCCAGAAAATGCCCGCCAACGCGGATTTGCGCAAGTTCTTCCCAGTTTAATGCTGCTTCGTCGATTTGCGGGCTGCGGGTAAAGCGGCGCAACATGGACCCGATTTCGTTATCAAGCACCGCCTGAACCGGCGAAAAAACCGTGGCACATTCCAATTGCCCAACACCGCCCAGAATATCGGCCCCGGCCAGAACAATATTCTGCATCAACAGCGCGCGTTCGGCCATGGATTGGTGATCGGCGTCAGGGGTATCGGACCCCGCGCCATAGGTATGGGTCATCATGCCGAATTCTTTCATGATCTGGATTGACATATTGGCGGCTTGCAGGGCCTCGACCGACGATTGCAGTGCCGATCCGGTGCGCATATCAAGGGTGAACATCAACGGCGTGGCGATCACCGGCGTGCCGGGGGACAGAATATGCGCCATCGTCATCATGCCCAGAATTTCAGCGGCGGCCATCAACGCCATTGCCGGCACCGAAAGCGGCGCGGTGCCCCCCGCAGAAGGCAATGAACAGGCGTGAATAGGGACGCCGAATTTTCCGGCCTGAATAATCACCTCGGTATCCATATATTTGAATTCCAGCGGAGTGAAGGAACAGGTGATCACGGACGTATTGGGGCGCGCGCGCAGAGTGTCTTCGCCCCCCGCGGCAATGGCCGCAATGCGCATCAGATAGTCGATGTTTTCCTTTTGATAGGGCTGCATCCAGACGTGTTTGTTGGTGTTGGCAGTGACGCGGGCGTAGGCGTGAATGTCGGCGGTGACCTCGGGAACGCCATGCACAAATGGGTGGGCAATAAATCCGACCTGATCCAGATCATTGGCCACGGCGGCGATTTCACCAACGGCCCTTAGGTCCATATTGCGATAAGAGGCATCGCGCGGATCAACATAGCCATGCGCGCCGGTGCCGGTGCGCAGGATAAACCCACCGTCAACTCGCGGGATTTGCATGTCGAATTGCGGGGTTTTTCCCGCAAAAACGGCGGTTTTCGGGGTCGCCGCCAGCGCCTCCTGGACCAATTCACGCGGCAATCGGATGCGCCCTGCATCGGGACCTTCTTTGGCACCGGCCTTGAGAAATGCGGCTTTGGCGGCCGGGTGAACGACCATCACGCCGTAATCCTGCAACAATGCAAGGGTGCGTTGGCGCATATATTGCGCGCGGTCGGCATCGAGAAACCCGAAACCGGGACGCGACGCAAATACCCGATCCAGTGAAAATGCATCTGCCGGTTTGATGGTTTTTGGCGGGTTCTTGCGGCCGCGCCGTTTTGGTGTGGTGATTGGTGCTGTCTCGCCCATTTCAGACCTCATGTTAACCGAGATTGATAAGGCACACACCGATTTCGCTCACTGCCTGCCGACTTGAGCATGACATTTGTAGCACAAAATCAGGTTGTAAAATAGGGGTGTCAGGTTGTTTTCGTTTCAAGCGCCCAGAGCGCGGCGGCCCCGTCATAAAGGCGGCGCATGATTTCCATTTCGCTCACGCCCAACCGCGCACTCGGAGAAATGTCGACCAATCCATCACTTCCGGCGTCGGAATGTTCCCCCCCCGCGCCGCGCACCGCAAGCCCAAGGGTTTTTGCGTGGGCTGTGAGGTTGGCAATATCGGTGCCGCCTTTGGTCGCATCGGGAAGTTTCATGTGCAGGCTGGCGCGCATACCCGCACCCAAATTAGACGGGCAACTCGCGATAGCCCCGTATTTGTCGGACATGGCGAACGGCGGCAGCAAATTTTCGAGGATGGTCAGGCCAGCGTGCAGGCGGTCAAACAAGGCATTGAGATTGCCGCCGGTTTGCATGGCCATGATGCGCAGGTGGTCTTCTTCGCCGACCCACACGAGAAAGTCCTGTTTATCAGACACATACATGCCGCGCCCATGGGGCCAATCGGCGCTGATCCCGGCGACATTCAGGTAGCGGTCGTTGCTCATATCTTTGAACATCTGGTGGGCAGCGACGCGTTTGTTGTATTCTGTGGCGTCGATCTCATTTGGGGAACCGGGGGTAATGGATAGGTATTGGCCGCCGAAATCGGGGTTTTGCGCCAGTTGGGAAAACGCAGCAGCGGCGCGGGTTTCAAAATCTATGCGATGCTGTTTTGTCATCGCGCCGGGCAACGGGAAGGACGCCACATTGCGCGCCACCCGCCCCCGCATCGAGACGTCTTTTAGGCGCGGATCAATCGCCCCAAGATCACAGGAATGGGCGCTGGTGTTCCAATCATGCGGTTGTTTGATGGCACCGTTGATGCGGTGAAAATCGCGGATCATCGGATCAAGCAGCGGCGCGAATGTATCGTAATCGGCGGGGTCCATGGCGTAGGCGCCCATGGAGCTATCAGGGTTTTCAACGCCCGAAGCGATGATTTTGCGCAGGCGGGTTTGGACGGGGGCGCTCAGGGTTTGGAAATACCCGGGATCAAAATGGCGCGCCATCAAATTGTCCGGGTGCGAGGATTCGATGATTTTGATGCGGTCAAAAAGGTCTGCGTTGGTCATGAATTTCCGCTCCGTTGTAAAATTATGCGCGATGCGCCCCGTCTGCCAGTGTTTTAACAAAAGCGAGCACTTCGGTCACCGATTGTTTGGCAGCGATTTGCGACACAATGGCCGAACCGACAACGGCCCCATCGGCAATTCCGGCGATGGCTTCGCTTTTTTCGGGGGTGTTGATGCCGAAACCCACGATAACGGGCAAATCGGTTTGTGATTTGATGCGCGCCACTTCTGGGGCAACATCGGCGGCCTCGGGTTCTGCCGCGCCGGTGATGCCGTTGATAGACACATAATAGACAAAGCCCGAAGTGTTTTGCAGCACTTTGGGCAGGCGTTTGTTGTCGGTTGTGGGCGTGGCGAGGCGGATGAAATTCAAACCGGCCTCTTGGGCAGGAAGACAAAGTTCGCTGTCTTCTTCGGGGGGCAGGTCGACCACGATTAACCCGTCTATTCCGGCGGCTTTTGCATCGGTCAGGAATTTTTCCACGCCACGATTATAGATTGGATTGTAATACCCCATCAACACAATCGGCGTGATGTCGTCGGTTTTGCGAAACTCCGTCGCCAAATCAAGGGTCTTTTGCAGGGTTTGCCCCGCATTAAGTGCGCGTTGCCCAGCCAATTGGATGGTCGGACCGTCGGCCATTGGATCGGTGAACGGCAGGCCAAGTTCGATGATGTCGACGCCCGCAGCCGGCAGGCCTTTGACAATCTCGAGCGACATTTCAAAATCGGGATCGCCCGCCATGATATAAGACACAAATGCCTTTTTATTGGCGGCTTTCAGTTCGGCAAATTTTGCGTCTATGCGGCTCATATCTGGCGTCCTTTATCGGGTTGTTCCCCTTGATGTGCAGAAAATGGGCGGTAATTGCAATGGGGCAGGGGGATGATTGCGTCAATGTTGGCTTGCTAACCTCGGGGGCGCGCCGTAAAAGCAGCCGAATTAGAAACGAGAGGAGCCGGAAATGGGCTTTAAAATGGGAATTGTGGGAATGCCGAATGTTGGCAAATCCACGTTGTTCAATGCATTGACCAAAACCGCCGCAGCGCAGGCGGCAAATTTCCCGTTTTGCACCATTGAACCGAATGTCGGCGAGGTGGGCGTGCCCGATGCGCGTCTTGATACGTTGGCCGAAATCGCCGGTTCCAAAAGCATCATCCCGACGCGTATGACATTTGTCGACATTGCCGGATTGGTAAAAGGCGCATCCCAAGGCGAGGGGTTGGGCAACCAGTTTTTGGCGAATATTCGCGAAGTGGATTCAATCGCACATGTTTTGCGCTGTTTCGAAGATGGCGATGTGACCCATGTGGAAGGGCGCGTTGATCCGGTGGCCGATGCCGACATTATCGAAACCGAATTGATGTTGGCGGATATTGAAAGCATCGAAAAACGGCTCAAAGGGTTGGTGCGCAAAATCAAGGGTGGTGACAAAGACGCGGTTCAACAAGATCGACTTTTGAAAGCGGCGCTTGCGGTTCTTGAAGAAGGTCGTCCGGCGCGGGTTGTCGAGGTCGATGAAGAAGATGAAAAACAATGGAAAATGTTGCAGCTTCTGACCACAAAGCCAATTTTGTATGTTTGCAATGTTGGTGAAGAAGAAGCGGCACAGGGCAACGAATTTTCTGAGAAAGTTGCGAAAATGGCCGCGGCACAGGGCAATGCGCATGTGATTATCAGCGCGCAGATTGAAGAAGAAATAAGCCAGCTCGAGGCCGAAGAAGCGGCAATGTTTCTTGAGGAAATGGGGTTGGCCGAGGCCGGGCTTGATCGTTTGATACGCGCCGGATACGAGTTGCTGCATTTGGAAACCTATTTCACCGTAGGCCCAAAAGAGGCGCGCGCGTGGACAATTCGCGAGGGCACCAAAGCACCGCAAGCGGCGGGCGTTATTCATGGCGACTTTGAAAAAGGGTTTATTCGCGCCGAGACAATTGCCTATGACGATTTTGTTAACTTCAAAGGCGAGCAGGGATCGAAAGAAGCCGGAAAAATGCGTGCCGAAGGCAAAACATATCAGGTCAAAGACGGCGACGTGTTGCATTTCCTCTTTAGTAAATAGAGATGCGAGCGGCGCGAAAAAGAAAACCCTAACCCAAATGCGGTTCTGAAAAACCTGACAACGTGCCGGATTTGGGACCTTATATTTGGTGTAGCGCGTCTACGGTAGTAGACGGGTTTTTAGTAATTTGGATCGAAAAGGGGCTGCTATTTTCGCGCCTTTCGATGGGTTGAAGCGCATATTCCCGTGTGCGTGGTAACAAAGGTTGTCTCAGAAAAGCATCGGCATATTTTGCGCCTCCTCTCGGTGATGCAAGCGGCGACTGCCGGGCAACAGGCCGCAGCTCGCCCGCCCATTCAAACGATGATTTCATTCATTACGGAAAATCGAGATAACTTGGGAGACGAGCCGGTTTGCACGCTGTCCGGCAGGGTATTGTGAAACAATCCCCGAGAGGAGGGTTTTGCCAATCGCCCAATCTACATTTTACGCGCACGCGGCCATTGCCCGAAACTCGGACCTGGCTTCGGATCGCGCCAAATGAGATGCTGCTTTCAGCCCCGAGGTCAAGTGTGTTTGGGAGGGGAATAATAAGGTCTACCATTGCCCGGCAGGCGATGTAAATATCGTCTGCCGGGCAATGGACAACGCCTTGGCCGAAACTATAAATGGCCTTTACAAAGCAGAAGTCATCCATCGGCTTGGCCCATGGAAAACCATGACCGCAGTCGAAGGGAGTATCCGAAACTCTGTGTATGGAGTTTAGCCCATGCAGGTTTGACGGGTCATCTATTGAACCGTTCGGGGTATAGGATAGCGAATTGGTTGCGGGCTGCATCCTGTTAGCCGTCAGGCGATGCTTGCATCGCTGAGAGGCCACTCTCTGACGCACCTTCCAGTCTTTTCAAACTTGCGGGTTGCCAGGTAGATCAATTTTGTTGCGGCGTCGTCCGCTGCCCGGCAGGGCATTCAAAGAATGC
>JAUZRV010000178.1 GCA_030950105.1 Rhodobacterales bacterium
ACAGGATAACCGCGCAAAGGCAGTCGAGATCATCGCGGCAGAACGATAATCCCACTTTCTCTGAATCACCCTGGCCATTCATAAACATCTTTAGAAATATGATCCTGCCAAATCCGTCCGTGCTGGGTTATAGACAGGACGTCGCTGCAAGCCGACTTTCTGTCGAAAACCGACCCTTTGTTGGAAAGGCGCTGCCGTAAAGAGGAAACAGGATAAAGGGGAATCAATCATGGTTGATGTAGTCATCGTTTACTGGCGCGATATTCCGGCACAAGTATCTGTCGGAAAAGGCCGCCGTGGCGCGAAGAAACAGCTCGCGGAACGCTTTGAACAGGCGATTGATCGCGCGGCCATGAAAATCGGCGCCGAAGACAGCGATGCCTATCTCGCTGAATGGCGTCGTGGTGCCCCCTACCCCGTTGAAGGCGAAGCGGCAGAAGTGGTCATATCCGAGGCCGCCCGTCTTGAAAAAGAATATGATCAGGAGCGCATAAAAGCCCTGATTGCCAATGACGGATGGGCATGAGCCGGTTCAAGATATGGGAGGCCGCTATGGCTTTGTTAAGTTTCAAAAAACGCGACACCACACCGACAACAGTGAACCCGCAAGTCGCGGCATTGTTGCAAGATTATTCAATCGAGGTCATGCCGCGCACCGCTGCCAAGGTTGAAAATTTTCGTGATCTCCTGCCCGCAGGGACCCGGGTTTATGTGGCCCACCTCGAAGGCACCCCGATCGAAGATATGGTCGCAACAGCCAAGCGTCTCAATGATGACGGATTTGCGGTTATGCCGCATTTCCCGGCCCGCATTATTAAAGACAAGGCAACATTGGCCGACTGGATCGCGCGCTATAGTGGCGAAGCCGATGTAAAACAGGCATTATTATTGGCTGGAGGTGTGTCAGAACCGGAAGGGGATTTTGATTCTTCCATGCAATTGATGGAAACCGGCCTGTTTGATGCCGCCGGTTTCACCCGCCTTCATGTTGCTGGCCACCCCGAAGGCAATCGCGATATTGATCCCGATGGCGGTTCCCAACTCGTTGATGAAGCGCTGCGTTGGAAACAGGATTTTTCCAATCGCACGGATGCAGATATGGCTTTGGCCACACAATTTGCCTTTGACGCCAAACCCATTATCAAATGGGCCGATGATCTTGCCGCTGCAGGTATTACGCTACCGATTCACATTGGCATTGCAGGTCCGGCAAACTTGCAAACCCTGATCAAATTTGCCATCGCTTGCGGTGTTGGTCCCTCGCTCAAGGTGCTGCAAAAACGCGCTATGGATGTGACCAAACTATTATTGCCCTATCAACCGACCGACGTTGTCGCCGAATTGGCCGCCCACAAGGCCGCCAACCCCGATTTCAACATCACACATGTACATTTTTTCCCGCTTGGCGGCATTAAAACCAATGCCAATTGGGCCATTGAAAACGGCGGTGCCTCTGCGCGCCCCGCCAACCACTCTTAAAGGAACCGATATGACCCGCACCATTGTCGAGAGCAAAACCAAAACTGCCATAATCGGGTTTGATCAACCCTTCTGCGTCATCGGGGAGCGGATCAATCCAACCGGGCGGAAATTGCTCGCTGCGCAACTTGAAGCAGGTGATTTTTCTACGGTTGAAAAAGACGCGGTTGCCCAAGTCCTCGCCGGGGCAAATATTCTCGATATCAATGCTGGTGTGGTTTACAATTCCAACCCCAACCCCAACGAGACAGAACCACCCCTCATGCGCAATATTGTCGAAATGGTTCAAGGGCTTGTGGACGTTCCTTTATGTATTGACAGCTCGGTTCCAGGCGCGCTCGAGGCCGGTTTGGAAATGGCCGAAGGGCGGCCGTTGCTCAACTCGGTAACCGGCGAAGAAGACCGGCTTGAACTCGTGCTGCCGCTCGTCAAAAAATTCAATGTGCCGGTTGTTGCAATTTCCAATGACGATACCGGCATTTCCGAAGATCCCGATGTGCGTTTTGAAGTTGCCAAACGCATTGTCGAACGTGCCGCCGACTATGGTATTCCGGCGCACGACATTGTTGTTGACCCGCTGGTTATGCCGATCGGCGCCATGGGTACAGCTGGCTTGCAGGTATTTGCGCTGGTGCGGCGTTTGCGTGAAGAACTCGGTGTTAACACCACTTGTGGCGCGTCAAATATCTCGTTTGGCCTGCCCAACCGTCACGGAATCAACAACGCATTCCTTCCGATGGCAATGGGTGCGGGTATGACCAGCGCGATCATGAACCCGACCGCGCTTCCGGTTGGCCCTAAAAAGCTGGCTGAAAAAATGGCTGAACTTGCCGCTGCAGGCATCATTGTTCCGGACGATATTGATCCTGAAATTCTGGCAACAATTACCGGCCTCGGGTCAACAAAATCACGCGCAGGCAAAGAGATGGAAGCCATTCGTGCCGCCAATTTCCTGACCAACAATGATCCCCATGGTGGCAATTGGATCAAGCATAACCGGCCCCCCTCTGCGGAAGGTGAAGGTGCCGGTCGTGGTGGTCGCCGTCGGCGGCGTGGCTAAGCACAGGCACCGCGCGCAAATAGCCGCCTATATATAAAGTGTCATGGTCTCGCAGGTTTGCGGGGCCATTTTTGTTTGCCAACACATTTCCCCACACTTAATTCGAAATATTTGCAATCTTGGCCAATCCGTAACCCTGTCTTAACTGCCTTGGCTCTAGAAGTTTCTATCGGAATTGAAACTTGGGAGGTTGGCGATGCTAATCTTAGCTTTGCAGGCCACAATAATGTGGGGCGCTGGACATGAATAAACCCATCGCTTTGCAGTCTAAACTGGATTTACCAGCCGCGGGACCTTTGGCCAAATCAATATTGGACCTCGGCGAAAGCGATATCGTTCTTGACGCCCAAGGGGTCTCACAGATTGGCGCTCTTTGTGTGCAAGTCATGCTCGCGGCGGCCTCATCCGCAAAAAAATCGGGCAATGCGCTAACCCTTATCAACGCCAACGATAAGGTTCTAGAACAACTATCCTATTTTGGGCTGACCCCCGAAGCTATTGCGGAGGGAAAAGCATGAGCCTTAATATTCTTGCCGTTGATGACAGTAAAACCATGCGCAGCATGATCACAATGGCCCTAAAACCATCTGGATTTGACGTGCATTTGGCCGATGACGGTATTCACGGCCTTGAAGTGCTTGAGGGGCTATCGCCCGATGCAATCATTACCGACATCAACATGCCACGCATGGATGGTTTCGGTTTTATTGATGCGGTCCGCGCCCAGGAAAAACATCGCGCAACGCCGATATTGGTGCTCACAACAGAAAGCTCGACCGAGCTTAAGATGCGGGCCCGCGAAGCCGGCGCAACCGGTTGGATCGTAAAACCTTTTGATCCTGAAAAATTGGTCAAAGCCCTGCATATGGTTGCCGGATAGGAGCGAATAATGTCTGAAGAAAATGATCCAATGGCGGAAATTCGTTCTTCGTTTTTTATCGAATGCGAAGAACTTCTCGAAGCGTTGCAAGATGCGTTGGCGGAAATTGATGATGGAAACGAAGATCCGGAATCCATCAATGTTGTGTTCCGTGCCGTTCATTCCATTAAAGGGGGCGCTGGTGCCTTTGGATTGGAGCCATTGGTGCGTTTTGCACACCGCTATGAAACAGCGTTGGATGAGGTGCGATCTGGACGGCTTGTCCCTGATGCGGATGCCACCAGACTATTTTTCTCAGCAGCGGACCATCTATCCGACCTCGTGCGCGTTTGCCGCGACGACGAGGAAGTTCCCACAGAAAAAAGCGACGAACTGCTTGCGCAGCTTGATGCATTGCTTGGGGACGTTGTCGAAGAAGAAGAAGCCGAGGTTGCCGATTTTGAGCCTCTCGGCGTATCAATGTCACTTGATCTTCCCGATATTGGCAGTGCAGGCAATGGTGCCACTTCACTCAATCTTTCCCCAATGGACGGGCCGGAGAAAAGTTTGTTCCATATTCGTTTTAAACCGGATTTTGGAGTTTTCGAAACCGGAAACGAGCCGAATTTATTGCTCAGAAACCTTGCCGAGCTTGGTATAGCAGACATCTCATGTGATATGGGCGACCTCCCTTTACTTGCCGAGCTTGCACCTGAAACACCATACCTTGCTTGGAACGTTGTTCTCGAAGCCGATATCGACGAATCTGAAATTCGCGAAGTGTTTGAGTTTGTTGATGGGCTTTGCGAGCTTTCAATCAGCTCAAATTCCGCACAAAAAAACGCGACCGATTTGACGCCAATATCCCCCCCGGAAATGGAAATACCTTCAGCACCTAATGCTATTGTTGCCGAAAATACATCACCAGTAAAAACTGAAGAACCAGCGGTTTCCAAAATGACACCTGCTGCAAAAGAGCCCACAAATACTGCGGCAAAATCTGCACCCACACCATCTACAAAACCGGCAGAAGCAACGGCAAAGCAGACGAAAAGCAAAACGCCCAAATCGGTTGTTAGGGTTGATCTGGATCGCATCGAACGTTTGGTCAATTTGGTCGGCGAGTTGGTCATCAACCAGGCCATGCTTTCGCAAAGTCTTGAAAAAGTGGGCCTGTCTCCACATTCTGATGCGATGAGCGGTATGGATGAATTCCAACGGCTTACAAGAGATATTCAAGATAGCGTTATGATGATTCGTGCTCAACCCGTGAAATCCCTATTTCAACGTATGTCTAGAATTGTCAGGGAAGCGTCTTCTGCTGTGAAGAAAGACGTTAAACTAATCACAATAGGCGAAACGACCGAAATTGATAAAACGGTTATTGAGCGGTTGGCCGATCCTCTTACTCACATGATCCGCAACGCAGTTGATCACGGGTTGGAAAATTCAGAGGATCGAATAGCGGCAGGGAAGTCAAGCCAGGGCAGTGTCACGTTATCGGCTGCACATCGGTCTGGGAGAGTGGAAATAGAAGTGTCGGACGACGGAGCTGGAATTAACCGCCCCCGTGTTTTGCAAATAGCTATCGAAAAAGGTCTTATTGCGGCTGATTCGGTATTAAGCGATAGTGAAACGGATAATCTGTTATTTTTACCAGGGTTCTCCACCAATGCCGAAGTCACCGACCTTTCCGGACGTGGCGTCGGAATGGATGTGGTGCGAACGGCCATACAGGCGTTGAGTGGCCGCATAAATATTACTTCAAAAAAGGGCGTTGGAACAAAATTTTCAATAAGTTTACCTTTAACGCTCGCCGTGCTCGACGGGATGGTGGTGGAAGTTGCAAACGAAACTTTGGTATTGCCTCTAAATGTTGTCGTTGAAACGCTTTCATTGACCGACAACAATGTGGAAATGATCGCACCCGGCCAAAATGTCGTTAGAGTGAGAGACGGGTTTGTGCCTCTTTTCGATCTTGGTGTCGAACTTGGTTACCGCGATACAGCTCTTAATGTCGCTGGTTCCATTGTCTTGTTAATAGCACTCGAAGACGGCAATCGGGCCGCGTTGATCATTGATAAAATCCAAGACCAACGACAAGTGGTTATCAAAGGTCTGGATGACCGGTATTCCAGAGCGCCCGGGATCGCTGCAGCGACAATTCTTGGAGATGGACAAATTGCTCTCATTCTTGACCCTACCGACATAATCGCCAATGCGACGGAAACTCCAACCGGCTCAACCCTTCCCACCGAAAGGAAAGTAGGAACATGAACGATCAAAAACAATCCTCCGATATTGAGCTGCTGACATTCAAGGTCGCAGATCAGGAGTATTCTCTCGACATAACATCTGTGCGTGAAATCCGGGGTTGGACGCGTACGACGCCAATGCCACATGCACCCGAATATATGCGCGGCGTTATCAATCTTCGTGGAACGGTCTTACCCGTTATGGATTTGGCACTTCGCCTCAATATGACGAGCCAGGAGATTAGCGATCGAAATGTAATCATAGTCGTAAATATGAACGGGGCATTGACCGGGCTTCTTGTCGATGCGGTTTCGGACATCGTTGCTATGAAAGAAGATGATCTTCAGCCACCTCCAGAAGCGTCTTCCAATCAATCCGTCCCGGTTGTGCGCGCGTTGACTTTAATTGATGATCGGATGATTCGCGTTCTTGACCTTTCGGCGATTGTTCCCGGATCCACGGACGAGGCAGCATGAATATTCAAACTCCTAATGGCTCTACGGGCACAGTCATGGACGACGCAACTTTTACGTCCATTGCCGCGCTCGCCAAGTCCGAAGCCGGGCTTATTCTTAGCAAAGCCAAGTCGACAATGGTTCAATCACGCTTGCGGCCGCGACTAAAGGAGCTTGGCCTTAGCAGCTTCAATTCTTATTCTGACTACGTTACTTCGAACGCTGGCATGTCCGAGCGTATTAAAATGATTTCGGCGCTTACAACCAACGTGTCACATTTCTTTCGAGAACCTCATCATTTTGAAATTCTAATAGACCAGGCGCTTCCCGACATTCTGGCCAAGGCGCGGCGCGGCGAAAAGGTTAGAATATGGTCTGCGGGATGTTCAAGTGGGCAAGAACCGTATTCAATAGCAATGGCAATTCTTGATGCAGCCCCGGAACTCGCAACACAAGATTTTCTTATTCTAGCGAGCGATATTGACCCAAAGATAACGGAAAAAGCGCGTCTGGGACAGTATTCGTTGCAACAAATAAAGGGTATCCCTGCAACATTCCAAGACAAATACCTAACCTCGGTTGAGGGTCAGAAAGACACTTACGAAGTCAAAGACGAAATTAAGAAAATTGTGCGTTTTCGAGAATTAAACCTTCTTGCTGAGTGGCCGATGCAAAATAAATTTGACGTCATATTATGCCGAAATGTTGTAATATATTTTGACGCCGAAACCCAATCTGACCTTTGGCCACGTTTCCATTCGGTTCTAAAGCCAGACGGCTGGTTTTTTCTAGGACATTCGGAGCGCGTTTCAGAGACCTCAATGGACAAGTTTTCGCCAATCGGACTCACGGCTTATCGCCCAATTGTTGCATCGAAATAATCAATACGAATAAAGGGAAGGGTTTATCACATGGCCTTACGAGATCAGCTTAGAGTAATGGTTGTCGATGACATGTCCACCAGCCGTGGACTAATAACACAGGCATTGGACGCTTTTGGCATCACAAATGTAGCGAGTACAGCAGACGGTGCATCAGCAGTTCATTCGATGCAAAACAATCCAGTCCATTTGGTCATCTCTGACTATAACATGCCAAACATGGACGGCCTGCAACTGTTGCATCATTTGCGAAGCCACCCCAAAACCAAAGGTGTCGGGTTTATTCTCATAACGGGTCGCGCTGAAAAATCAATAATTGATCACGGCAAACAGTTAGGAATGAACAATTTCCTTAAAAAGCCATTCGAACCGAATGATCTTCGCGCCTGTATTGAAGCCGTGGTTGGACGCTTATAATGCCTCAATCCGCTCCTTCTCGGGAACGCAAAACAAAGAGCGAAAGAACAATTTCCGCCCGAGGCTTAATTGAAGTATTGGCTGGGCAGGTGGAAACCCTTCACGATCTCGCCATCCAAATTGAGGGAGCGATGTCGTCCGCGCTTTGCACATGCAATCCTTTGCCAAACGAAACCTTACGCACATTGCAAAGGGTCGATTACATGCGGCAATCACTCAAAGACATCGAAACTATTCTAATGAATTCAAGCACTCATTTGGATTGGCATGAAGATAGTTTCGTGACCCACGAAGTTCTTCGTGAATCGGTTTTGATGGAAGGGAGCCTGGAAGGAATCGGGCCCCAGGGATATGAAGCAGATAAAACGTCCCCCAAACAACAAATTGATGAGCAAGATGATTTGTGGCTTTGAATGCTCGGTAATCCCCCCATTTTTGATGGGGTCCGCTTGTAGAATTACGCGGCCATTTTCAGTTTCATAGCAGGGGTGATCCCGCCGATACCCATGTTGGGGCGGTCGTTGTTGTATGTCCAGAGCCAATCTGTGGCCTGTTCCTG
>JAUZRV010000179.1 GCA_030950105.1 Rhodobacterales bacterium
TTCAAAATCGGGAAGTAGTCGTAAACCATCGCGAGGTCAGCGGCAATTCCATCGGCATCATGGCGCGTATAGGCCCCCATCTTAAGGTTCTCGGCCACCGTGAGAATAGGAAAAACCTCGCGGCCTTCGGGCACGTGGATCACACCTTTTTTGACCACTTTATCGGGTTCCATGCCTTGCAAGGCGGCATTTTCCACAACAATCGTGCCTTTTTCCGGGTCCATTATGCCCGATATGGTTTTCAACAGCGTGGTTTTTCCCGCGCCGTTTGCCCCCAAAACCGTTACGATCTGCCCCTCGCGCACCTCAAGAGAGACCCCGCGAATGGCCATGATCGGGCCATAATAACTTTCCAGATTATCAACCTTCAGGATTGCTGCGTTCATGCCGCGCCCTCCACATCGTCAGAGCCGAGATAGGCCTCGATCACTGCCGGGTCCGATTGCACCTCGGCAGGTGTGCCCAGTGCCAGTTTCTTGCCCTCGGCCAAGGCCAAAACCCGATCCGAAACCGCCGAAACCAACCCCATGTCATGTTCGACCATCAACACGGTCACCCCCATCAGATTGCGAATATCCTCGATCCAGAACGCCACATCCTGGGTTTCTTCGACCGACAACCCCGACGCCGGTTCATCCAGCAACAAAAGCCGCGGTTCAATCGCCAAAGCGCGGCCCATTTCGACCACTTTGCGCACCCCGTAGGGAAGGCCGGCGATGTATTTTTCGCGGTAGGGTTGGAGATCAAGAAAATCAATCACGTTTTCCACCGCCGCGCGATGGTCGCGTTCGGCGCGGCGCACCGACGGCAAAAACAATATCTCGCTGAACGGGTTTGTCTTGCGGTGGGTATGGCGCCCGACCAATAGATTTTGCAAAACCGTCGCCTGTTCAAATAACTCGATATTCTGGAATGTGCGGGCAATGCCAAGGTCCGCGATCTCGTGTTTTTCCAACGACAGGATGCTTTTCCCGTCAAAGCGAATATCGCCTTCAGCAGGGTCATAAAACCGCGAAATCAAATTGAATATCGTTGATTTTCCTGCGCCATTTGGCCCGACAAGGGCAAAAACCTCGCCCTCGTCCACACTAAACGACACATCGTTGACCGCCACCAATCCGCCAAAACGCAAGGTGACATTTTCCAGCTCCAGAAGGCTCATCGCATACGCTCCGTCTTGAGATAGCTTTTTTGACGTTTGAACATATCGCGCCGGTAGAACGGAAACAGCTCGAAATAGGTGCGAATTTTAAGCCAGCGCCCATAGAGACCCGCCGGTTCAAAAATGATCACCGCGATCACAATCGCGCCGAACAACCCCGATTCCAGGCCCGGTATCGCCATCCCGCCGCCGCCCATGATCGACACAATCGCATCGCGCCCAAAGGAAATCCCGAGGGGTAGGAAGGTGATAATAAACGCGCCGATAAACGCGCCCTGGATAAATCCGATTCCGCCGACAACAATCATCAACAGCAGGGTAATCGAGATCACGATATTAAACGTCTCGTTGTTAAATATCCCCGAAAAATGCCCCATCATCGCCCCGGCAATGCCGGTAATCGCGCAGGACAACGCAAACGCCAATGTCCGTGTGCGGGGTAGATTGATGCCCATTGCCTGTGCCGAAATTTCGCTATCGCGCACCGCCCCGAATGAACGCCCCAATGGCGAACGCAGGATGTTTTTATAGGCTAGAACGATCAAAACCGTAATGCCAAGATAAAGCCAATACATGCCGGTGATGTTGAGATAACGGTTAAATCCATAACCGAAAATCTCGATATCGGGCGGGAAAACCCCGGCCACGCCGCCGGTCCACGGCTCCAGAATCACAATGATATCTTCGGTCAGGATCGAAATCGCCATGGTCGCAATCGCCATATATATCCCGTGAAGTTTGGTCGTTGGAATCGCAATCAACATGCCAACAAGGCCGGCAATCACACCGGCCAATGGCAAAGAGACCAAAAACGGCAACCCGAGCTTTTGTTGAAGTAAAACATTGGCATAGGCACCCACCGCCAAAAATGCCGCGTGGCCAAGGCTCGCCAATCCGGTGTGCCCCACCAAAAGCATCAACCCCATACCGGCCACCGACCAGATCAACATCGAGGTAAATTCACCCAACCAGAATTCGCCAACCAGAAACGGTAACGCAATTGCCAACGCCAAAAGCGCCATATACCAGAACGCGTGCCACCCGTGTTTGAACATGCGGATGTCACTGTCGTAGGAGGTTTTGAATACGATACGCATGGGCCTACACCTTCTTTGACTGGACTTGGCTTAGAATTCCGTGCGGGCGGAACACCAAAATCAAAACCAGAATAATATAGGGCATCAACCGCGCCAGATCACCGCCCAGATAGCGCGCCGAAAACGGTTCGATAATACCGATAATCACCCCGCCAAGGAGCGCGCCCGGCAAGCTGCCAAGCCCACCGATCACCGCAGCCGCAAACGCTTTGATCCCCAGCAATCCGGTTGAAGGATCAATTGACCCTTTAGAGGCGAACAAAATACCGGCAATCGCCGCCACAACACCGGCAAGCGCCCAGATCATCGAATGGATGCGTTTGACCGAAATCCCCATATAATAGGCCGCCATCTGGTTTTGCGACGCCGCCTGCATCGCCAACCCCAATTTGGTTTTGGCAAAAAACAGATACATCCCGACGGTCAGCAAAACCGTGACAATGATCACGAAAAATTCGTCCATCCCCAGAAACAGACCGGCAAACCGGAAATCAAGCCCCGCCATCGGGCTTTCCAGAGATTGCGGTTCATGCCCCCAAATCGCCCCGGCCGCAAACCGCGCCACAAACCCGAGGGCGATGGTTAGGATCACCACGGCGATCTGCGATTGACCCGCCATCCGGCGCAGCAAAACCGCATCCATCAGATAGCCAACAAGCCCCATCACCGCCAAGGTGATCGGCACCGCCACGTAAAACGACAGCCCCATATAATCGGTGTTGGTCAGGCCAAGCGCCACAAACGCGCCCAGCATCATCATGTCCCCTTGGGCGAAGTTCACCGCCTCGGTCGCCTTATAGATCAACACGAATCCCATCGCGATCAATCCGTACACACAGCCATTCGCAAGGCCACTTATCAATAATTGTAATGCGTCCAAATACTTGCCCCCCTGAACCCATTACCTTAGGGGCATCTGAACATAGGTCAACATTGTTGCGGCGTGCTGGTTTCAAAATGACGTAGCGAAACTTTTTGACAAATTGCGTTCTTAGCCCCACATGTTTCACAGTCAAAGTGTCTATTTTACGGAGCAATAATTTGCCAAATACCGCGAGCAACGCCACAAAATTTGCCGATATAGTTATCATTGGAGCCGGAATTGCAGGGGCTTCGCTCGCCGCGGTGTTGGCCACCGATTACAAAAAACAGGTGCGTATTGTCCTGCTCGAAGGCGAATCACAGCCCGGATATCATTCAACCGGCCGTTCTGCGGCGCTTTTGGTGCTCAATTACGGCCCGCCATCGATTCGCGCCCTAACACAGGCCGCGTTTGGTTTTTTTACCTCGCCTCCCGATGGGTTTGCCGTCGCGCCCCTCATCACCGAACGCCCGATGATGACTGTGGCACGTGCCGATCAAATGGAAGCACTAGAAAAATCGTTTGCCAATCGGCATCCCGGTAGTCAGGCAACGTGGCTTACTGGCGCTGCCATACGCGAAGCGCAACCAATGCTGCGAAAATCCTATGCCGAGGCGGCGTATCTGGAACAAGGTGGACAGGATATTGATGTCGCCGCCTTGCATCAGGGATATTTGCGCAGCTTCAAAAATGCAGGCGGCATATTGCACACCAACGCGGCCGTCACCCGTTTGCAAAAAACCGGCGCGGCGTGGCAAATAGAAACCCGCACGACCCGTTATGAGGCACCGATTGTGGTAAATGCCGCCGGCGCGTGGGCGGACGAAATCGCCGCCTTGGCCGGAATTGACAAAATCGGCCTTGTGCCAAAACGGCGCACAGCGGTGATTATCGCCGCCCCCGATGGTTTTGACACCGCCGCCCTGCCCGCCACCGATGATGTGGATGAAGAATTTTATCTTAAACCCGATGCCGGCCGGTTGCTCGTTTCGCCGGCAGACCGCACACCGTCGCCACCTTGCGATGCGCAACCCGATGAAATGGACGTGGCCATTTGTGTCGACCGGATCATGACCGCCTTTGACATAGATGTGCGCCGGATCGACACCAAATGGGCCGGTTTGCGCAGCTTTGTCGCCGACGGATCGCCGGTTGTGGGCTACGCCGATCACACCGATGGTTTTTTCTGGCTCGCGGGGCAAGGCGGTTATGGCATCCAGACCGCGCCCGCCCTGTCGCAAGTCGCCGCTGCTCTGCTATGCAAACGCGCCCTGCCCGACATTATGAAAGGACATGATTTTGATCCGGCACAAATTGCGGCCACGCGGAGAATCGCTTGAAATCTCTGATTTATTCCTCATAACTCACAGGCCATGACCCTGCCTATGACTCGGCCAACGACTCTGCGCAAACTGTTCGTTTTCGCCCTGATTTTGCCATTGCTCGCCGCCTGTGGCCGCTCGTTAAGCGAGGGCGAACAGCGCTTTGCCGGTGAAATTCACGGGGATCAAATCAACCCTGACAAAGTGCGGTTTCATAATGGCGCATTGATCGGGCAGGTGACATTTTTTCGCCCCGCGCGCCCACGCCTTGCCTGTCGCGAACGGATTTTCCCCGCCCCGAAATCGGAAATGGTCACAGTTTCGGCAGCAGCGGTGAGCCTGTTCAATCAGGTCTATTTTCGCCGGTCATTGTTCTTGCGCGACTTTATGAAGGACTACCCCAACAAAATGTATCTACTGGATGCGATGCTGTTTTCCCATGAAATGACCCATGTCTGGCAATGGCAAAATCGCGCGGTAACCGGCTATCATCCGCTCAAGGCCGCCGCCGAACATAGCCCCGGTGGCGATCCCTATCTCTTTGATCTTTCGACAAATGCACGCTTTCTCGATTATTCCTATGAACAACAGGGCGGCATCGTAGAAGAATACGTTTGTTGCCGCACCCTTGCGCCAAATGCCACGCGCACCAAGCGGCTTCACGACATGTTGAGCGGGGCGTTTCCCGTGCAAGCCCTTGAATCGCGCCTCGCGGCAACCGAGGTGATCGTGCCGTGGAAAGGCGTCGAGATCAAAGGGATTTGTGGTTAAAGCACCGCGCCTTAAACCCGAGGCGGGATTAAGGCGCGGTGTTGCATACCCTCTCGACGTCTCGGGCGCCTCTCCACAAAGGTGTGGTTCAGGTTTCTGGCGAGACGCTTTAGCGTTGCAGGCTTTCGATATAGACCAGAAGCGCCGCCAACGGGCGTGGTGTCGGCGTGAACACACCATCGCCCACATCCACCGGCACGGTTTCCCCGCGCAACAATAGCCCGAATTCCGGCATCTCGACCCCCGGCAATCCGGTGCGGTCATAGCCGTCAATCACCGACAATATGCGCACCATCGGAAAAGTCCCGTCATTGGCGCGGCTCAACACCGTCAGATCGGCGGGCATCGGCGACATTCCTGCGCTCCACGGCCCATCCCCGCGACCAGAATCCCCGTGGCACACCGCACAATTTTCGTCAAAAAGCGCCGCCCCTTCGGGGGCCTCGGGCATATCAACAGCGGCGCAGGCGGCGACAATCCCGCCAAATGCAAGCGCGGCCCAAACCGGTTTCATTGTTGTTGCTCCTGAAGATACGCCACCAAATCGGCAATGGAACGACTGGTCATAACCGGCTGCCCCGAGGCGGTTTTAAGCGCAGTATCGTCGCCCTCGAAATACTGTCCGAAAACCGGCATCGGGCTGCCGTGGCTCACCAAGGGATCACGCCCGTCGATCCGTTTAATCACCGTCAACATCGGGAAAACCCCATCGTTTTGCTGTGCAAGCAGGCGCAGGTTTTTGGGCTTCATGATCATCGCATTGGCCAGTGACCCGTTGCCATCCACCGCCACCCCGTGGCAATCGGCGCAGTGGTTCAAATATAACGCCTCGCCCTCTGTGACATCCTGCGCAACCACCGGCGAGGCCAAGGAAAATCCGGCGATCATTGCAATTAGGGCATTTCTTTTCAGACTACTTAGAGTGTTCATTGCCGTCTCCTATCCATTTAAAGCGCTCGTTATCCTAGCCCGAATTATTCATGAAGCGGCGTAAATCGTTTGGCGGGCGTAGATCAAGCTGTTGAAATGTCGTATGATTTTGGTGTTGAACAAGATCATTCACCTCCAGCAGAAAATCCAGCCCGCCATGAACG
>JAUZRV010000018.1 GCA_030950105.1 Rhodobacterales bacterium
GGTGACGCGGATCGGGCCATCACCGATATCAATGGTGTTGGCCGTGGTTTTTACATCGCGTTCAAACCGGCCATGAACCGTGTCGAATTTTAGCAGATGCGCGTTGGTTTCCAATGGCGCAAGATCGTTGATTGCGACCAATTCAAAATCATCATGACCCCCTTCAACCAAGGCGCGGGTGACGTTGCGGCCAATACGGCCAAAGCCGTTGATTGCGATTTTGATGGTCATGGGAGGCTCCTGTTAAATTGAAGTTAGTTAGCGCTAACAGCGCCTCAAATGGCATGTTGTCAACTAAAATTTCGCATATCAGGTGGAAATTGCAGGAATATGACTAGCGCCAAAAGGCAATCCATTTGAGAAACTCGGTGAATTTCTTGCCCAGAAAAACCGAATTTGACCAATCAAATACGATTGCATCGAGACCAAATAGCCCAAGAATGACAAGGCCAAGCGCGATGGCTATTTGATTGGTCATGGGGTTTTTGCGCCTTTTTGTCTTTGGTATCTCGATTATGGCGCAGAGAAACCAGGCGTGCAAGGCAAAGCGGCCCCGCCGGTTAAGGCGAGGCCGCTCAATTGTGATGTGAAACGGATTAAAGCAGCGATTTCACTTTGTCGGCGACGGCTTGCGCAGTGATGCCGAATTTTTCATAGAGAACATCCGCCGGCGCAGAGGCACCAAAGCTGTTCATGCCGACAAAACCGGCTTTGGCTTCGCGGCCACGTTCACCCAAGAGCCATTTATCCCAACCCTGACGCATGGCGGCTTCGACACCGACACGCACCGGACCGCCGGGCAAAATTCGCTTGCGATAGGCATCGTCCTGTTCTTCGAACAGCTCCATACAGGGCATGGATACCACGCGGGTGCCGATACCTTCGGCCTGTAGGATATCACGCGCGGCCATGGCAATTTCGACTTCCGATCCGGTGGCAATAATGATCGCCTGACGTTTGTCATCGGCGTCGGCCATGACATAAGCCCCAAGGGCGGTCATGTTTTTGTTCTTATGCTCGGTGCGCAAAAGCGGCAGGTTCTGACGGGTGAGCGAGAGAACAGAAGGCGTGGTTTTGGTGGTCAACGCGACCTCCCATGCCTCGGCGGTTTCAACCGCATCGGCAGGGCGAAACACATAAGTGTTTGGTGTTGCACGCGAAATTGCCAGATGCTCCACAGGTTGGTGGGTCGGGCCATCTTCTCCAAGACCGATGGAATCATGGGTCATCACATAAACCGTCGGGATTGCCATCAGGGCCGAAAGACGCATCGCCCCGCGCGCATAATCGGTGAACGACATGAATGTGCCGCCGTAGGCGCGAATACCGCCATGAAGAACCATGCCGTTCATTGCCGCCGCCATACCGTGTTCGCGGATCCCCCAATACACATAACGGCCACCGCGATTATCCAGATCAAACATACCCAGATCATCGGTTTTGGTGTTGTTCGATCCGGTGAGATCGGCAGAGCCACCCACGGTTTCCGGCATCACCGGATTGATCACGCCAAGCGCCATTTCCGACGCTTTGCGGGTGGCCACTTTGAGCGCGTCTTCAGAGAGTTGTTTTTTGTAGGCCTTGATCACGGCGGACAGGCGTTTGGGCGCATCAAGCGCATAGGCGCGGTTGAATTGTTCCTGTTTGCGGCCCGAAATAGTCGCAAAACGGGCCTCCCATTCGGCGCGCACCGATGCACCACGTGATCCAATCGCTTCCCAACCTGATTTGATATCGGCGGGGATTTCAAAGATATCCGCAGTCCAGCCATAGGCGGCCTTGGTGTCTTTGATCAGCTGCGCATCGGTCAAGGCCCCGTGGCCTTTGGATGTATCCTGTGCAGAGGATCCCAGTGCGATGTGGGTTTTGCAGGCAATCATGGATGGTTTATTGGTGCCCTTGGCGGCGGTAATCGCGGCATCAATCGCCGCCGGATCATGGCCGTCGATTTCTTGCACATGCCAACCCGACGCCTTGAAGCGCACCACTTGGTCGGTGACATCGGACAGGGCAACATTGCCATCAATGGTGATGCCGTTATTGTCCCAGAACACGATAAGCTTGCCAAGTTTGTGACGACCGGCAATGCCCATCGCCTCTTGGGAAATCCCTTCCATCAAACAGCCATCACCGGCGATGACATAGGTGTGATGGTCCACGATTTTCTTGCCGTATTGGCCGCGTTGCATTTCTTCGGCCATGGCAAAACCGACAGCGTTGGAAATCCCTTGGCCAAGCGGGCCGGTGGTGGTTTCAATGCCGGTGGCATGGCCATATTCGGGGTGGCCCGCAGTGATTGCGCCCCATTGGCGGAAATTCTTGATCTGGTCGAGGGTCATATCGGCGTAACCGGTGAGGTGCAGCAGCGAATAAAGCAGCATTGATCCGTGACCGGCGGACAGGATGAAACGATCACGATCCGGCCAATTGGGCGCAGACGCATCAAATTTCAGATGCTTTTCGAACAGCACGGTGGCGACATCTGCCATACCCATCGGCATGCCGGAGTGGCCTGAATTGGCCGCCGCAATGGCATCAAGAGTGAGCGTGCGGATGGCCGCAGCCTTCATCCAATGATCGGGGTTGGCAGTTCTCAGAGCAGTAATATCCAAGGTGTCATTCCTTTGGTCAGGGGTTCGCGTTGCTATATGCATAACACTGAATGTGTGGAGGGCAAGCGCGGCAAATCGTTCCATTTGATGATTTTCAGGCAATGTTAGCGCTGTTTGTTGCATTTGGCGGGCGTTATGGCGCGGTTTTGCGGTGATTCTCGGCATGATGCAATTGAAAATGAGGGGCGCGCTGCACGCGGCATTGGGCAATCCGGTTTTAGGCGCTAAACTCCCCCATGAAAACGGGCGCTTGGGCGATTCGCAACGCTTTGTGCACCGATTTATATGCTGATGCAGGTAGGGATGAGTTAATGAGCGAAATCACGGAGCTGGAACATCGAATTACGGCGGCGCTAGACCAGATCGGGCAGGGGCTTGAGGGGCTGGACAAGGCCACCACCCCGGACAGTAGCGAAGTGGATGGTTTGCGCAGTGAACTTGAAGACGAGCGCACGGCCAATGCGCAGCTCGAGGAACGCCTGCGTTCAATTCACGCGAAAAACGACAAAAAGCTGGATGCGTTGGAAACTGCCGGGCGCGAGACCCGCGAAGCGATGGATAAGCTGGATGGTGAATTGGCGCGGTTGCGGGCTGCAAATGCGCAACTGCGCGAGAACAATCAGGCGCTGCGTGATGCCAACGAAGCCGGAGTTGGCGACGCGCATTTGATCAACAAGGCCATGATGGTTGAACTGGAAGCGCTGCGGACGACCCGCGCCGTTGATATTGCAGAAACCGGTGCAATACTGGCTGCGATGGCCCCGTTGTTGAATACGACGGATAATGCCGGCAGTGAAACCGTTGGAGAGGATGCGTAATGCCCGAAATCGAAATTAGTATTGGTGGCCGCACATTCGAAGTGGCCTGTCAGGCCGGCGAAGAACATTATCTTCATTCCGCGGCAAAAATGCTCGATGATGAAGCGCAGGTTTTGGCCGGTCAATTGGGTCGGATGCCGGAAGCGCGGGTGTTGTTGATGGCGGGGCTTATGCTTGCCGATAAAACCGCCGGAGTCGAAGACAAATTGCGCGAAGTAACGGGATTATTGGCAGAACGAGATGCCGAACTGGCACAACTGCGTGAAATGCCGGCACCGGAAGCCGAACGTATCGAGGTGCCGGTGATCCCGTCCGAAGTGACGGATACATTGGCAGAAATCGCGGCCCGTGCCGAAGCATTGGCGGCGACTGTGGCGGAAAAAACCGCCGGTTAAGAACCGGATTTAAGAAAAACCGAAACAAAAAAGGGCGCGCAGATTTGCACGCCCTTTTGTCGTTCAATTGGCCGGTTTTACGCGTTGGCTTCGCGAATTTTATTGGCGGCCTCTTTGTCATACGTCACCGCATTGTCATCAAGAAGCGTGTCAAGTTCGCCCGAAAGGGTCATTTCGGTGATAATATCGCAACCGCCGACAAATTCGCCTTTGACATAGAGTTGCGGGATGGTTGGCCAATCGGAATATTCTTTGATGCCCTGGCGCACCCCTTCGTCGGCGAGCACATTCACGTCGGAAAATTCAACGCCCATGTAATTCAGGATTCCCGCAACTTTCGAGGAAAATCCGCATTGCGGCATGTCTTTGGTGCCCTTCATGAAAAGCACGACGTCATTGCCGGTGACGGTTTCTTTGATTTGCGCGTTTGCATCGGTCATTTTAATCTTCCTTATGTGGGATTGGCTGGTTTTCTGTAGGGCGCGCAGTGCGCCGTTTTATTCTGCGTTGCGTGGACCAGAACCCGAAATCGCGTGCGCCAAATGATTCAGCAGAGCGGTTGCCGCGTTCGGAAATTCGCAGCGATTCCATATCGGTGGCTTCCATGCCCAATTCGGGTTTGTCCGGATCTTCGTCGTCCGGATCATATCCGGGTTTGAATTTTTCGGCCAACGACCGTTTGGGCGCGCCGCGTTTTATCCATGCCTCTGCCATCATGGCCACGACCAACAGGCCGCCGATACCAATGAGGATTTGCATGAACAGGGGCATATTATGCCGGCGCTTTGGTGGTTAGGGCGAGGGCGTGCAATTCGCTGCTGCTGCCATCCATGCGCCCTTTGAGGGCGGCATAAACCGCGCGTTGCTGATTGACCCGGCTTTTGCCCCGAAAACTCTCGTCGATGACCATAGCCGAAAAATGCCGCCCGTCATCGCCCTGAACCGAAATCTCGGCATTGGGAAAGCTTTCGCGGATCAGATTTTCAAGATCGGTCGCATTCATTGCCATTCTTATGTCCTTCGCGTTTTTGTTGCCTAGTATTTAGGTCAGGAATGTGGGTGACGCAAGGGGCAGCACGCAAATGTGGCCTCAGGTCACGCTTTGGCCGCACCCCGAATTTAATGCCTTTTGTATTTTTCCTAAATCAGGGAAAATGGAAACGCTTTAGGCGAGAGCGTTGGCAAAGCTGTCTTGGTATACCTGTGAAAGGTCGGCAAGGGGGGCATCGGACGTGCCAAACCGGACATTGTCGCCGCCAAACCGGCCCACAGTTTCAATTGGAACACCGGCACGCGCCGCATTGATCATCAACGCCTCGGCCTGATCAAAATTACAGGCAACCAGATACCGCGCCTGATCTTCGCCAAACAGGGTCGCCGTGTCCGTGGCATCAATATGAACGCCGACACCGGCGGTTTGCGCCATCTCGAACGCCGCCAGAGCAAGGCCGCCATCGCCAAGATCGGTGCAGGCCTTGATCAATTCGTGATTGTCGCGGATGAACGTCCCGTTGCGTTTTTCGGCAACCAGATCAACCTCGGGGGCATCCCCTTCGACACGATGAAATACTTCGGCAAGCAGGGCAGATTGGCCCAAGTGACCGTTGGTTGTGCCGATCAAAAGCGCAACATGGCCGTCACGCGCACAGTCAAGGATGGCATGTTCGGGATTGGTGATAATGCCAACCGCCCCGATTGTCGGGGTTGGGTTGATCCCGGTGCCATAGCTTTCGTTATAGAGCGACACATTGCCGGAAACGATCGGCATATCAAGGGCGGCAACGGCGGCCCCGATGCCTTTGATCGCGCCCACAAATTGGCCCATGATTTCGGGTTTTTCAGGATTGCCAAAGTTGAGATTGTCGGTTGTTGCCAAAGGGTTAGCCCCTTGTGCTGTGAGGTTTCTATAGGCCTCGGCCACGGCCTGTGCACCGCCCATATAGGGGTTGGCCATGACATATCGCGGGGTAACATCAGAGGTGAAGGCAAGCATTTTTTCGGTGCCATGCACGCGGATCAACCCTGCGCCAGCGCCCGGTGTGCGAACGGTATCGGCCATCACCTGGGTGTCGTATTGTTCGAAAACCCAATGTTTTGAGGCATAATTCGGCGTGCTGATCAATGCGCGCAACCCGTCAATCGGATCAATTTCGGGAACATCGGCAAGCGGCGCGGCGGGCGGGGTTTCCACCCACGGCCGGTCGTATTCCGGCGCATTACCCGACAGCGCCTTGAGCGGGAGATCCGCCATCAATGTGCCATGAAGGCGGATTTCAAAGCGATCTTCGGCGATGGTTTCCCCGACAATGGCAAAATCGAGATCCCATTTGTCAAACACCGCTTTGGCAACATCTTCGAGTTCGGGATTGAGCACCATCAACATGCGTTCCTGGCTCTCCGAGAGCATCATTTCATAGGCGGTCATATTTTCTTCGCGCACCGGCACACATTCAAGATCAAGGCGCACCCCGAGATCGCCTTTGTCGCCCATTTCAACCGCCGAACAGGTAAGGCCGGCCGCGCCCATATCCTGAATCGAAATCACCGCGCCGGTGGCCATCAATTCAAGAGTGGCCTCCATCAGGCGCTTTTCGGTGAACGGATCACCGACTTGGACAGTGGGGCGTTTTTCTTCGATGCTGTCGTCAAATTCAGCCGAGGCCATGGTTGCCCCGCCAACGCCATCACGGCCGGTTTTGGCCCCGAGATAGACCACCGGCATGCCGATGCCCGACGCGGCCGAATAGAAAATTTTATCCGTATCCGCGATACCGGCCGCAAATGCGTTCACAAGGCAGTTGCCATTATAAGAAGGGTCAAAGCGCACTTCGCCGCCCACGGTTGGCACGCCAAAACAATTGCCATAGCCGCCGATCCCGGCAACGACACCATTGACCAGTGATTTGGTTTTGGGGTGGGTGATCTCGCCAAAGGATAACGAATTCATCGCTGCAACAGGGCGCGCGCCCATGGTAAATACATCGCGCAAAATGCCGCCCATGCCGGTGGCTGCGCCTTGAAAGGGTTCGATATACGAGGGGTGGTTGTGGCTTTCCATTTTGAACACCACGCATTGCCCGTCGCCGATATCGACAATTCCGGCATTTTCACCGGGACCACAAATCACTTGTGGGCCGGTGGTGGGCAGTGTGCGCAGCCATTTTTTGGAGGATTTATAAGAACAATGTTCGTTCCACATCGCGCTGAAAATGCCAAGCTCGGTATAGGTTGGTGCGCGGTTCAGGATACGCAGGATATTGGCGTATTCTTCATCGCTAATCCCGTGTGCGGCGATCAGATCAGCGTTGACCTCTGGTTCCTGATTGGCATTTTGAGCAGTCTGTGGCATGTTTCTTGGTCCCCAATGTATCCGGTGGCGTCAAGCGCATTACGTGTGCCCCCTTTAGAGCAGGAGTGCCAGCGGGGGAAGGGAAAACCGGCGCGGGAAATTATTTCGTCGCAAGATGTCGAAAAACACCGGCTCCGTTCGTCTTTAATCCGTAAGCAACAAAAACGGAGGACGCAATGACACTTCAAATAACATCTCTCTATAGCGTGGCGCTGGCGGCAATTGCAAAAATATTGAAACGGGGGAATGATCTCCCTATTACTTCCTAGGGAAACTCTGAACAACATGGCTTTCGGCATGCGGAAGTTGTCGATTGCCGCTCGGGTTCACGGCACCAGCCGTTTT